>JAUYGP010000511.1 GCA_030690515.1 Giesbergeria sp. | reverse complement strand
CCACCACGTCCAGCAGGCCTTGCCAGTCCGTCGGTTTACGTGACAGCACCACATCGCCCGTGACAGGGTCGTGGCGGATAAAGACTTCTGCCACATCAAAACGAAACTCCAAAGGCAAACGCACGGCTTGGCTGCGCCCGGTGGCGAATATTTTTGCGGTTTGGTGCATCTTGGCCCCTTACAGTGAACGGTATGTCTCATGATATATATCAACATTACAACTGTCAACTGGTGGATGGCCACACCGTTTGAAGCACCAGGAAACTGCCCTGCTCGAAGTCTTTCAGCCCGACTACCAGCGCCTCACGGGCGATGCACGCCCCAGCGACCTGGCCTTGTGGCCCCGGGCGGACACAGACCCGGCCGCGCTGCGCCGGGCCATCGAGGCGCTGCGGCACATCTTCGACCGCAGCTTTGCCGTCACCTACGGGCTGCAGGCCGTGGCCATCGGCATCGGGCTGTTTGGCGTGGCGGCCAGCTTCAGCGCGCAGGTGCTGGCGCGGCGCAAGGAATTCGGCCTGCTCGCGCACCTGGGCCTGACGCGCCGCCAGATCCTGACCGTGGTCGCTGGTGAAGGCGCCGCCTGGACGGGCGTGGGCGCCTGCTGGCGCTGTGCGCCGCCGTGGTGCTGGCGGGCACGGTGACGGCCTGGGTCGCCGGGCGGGCGGCTGCGGGGAGGGATGCGGTGTTGGCGGTGAAGGAAGATTGGTAGGCGCCTCCTGAAAGGGCCTCCCTGCAAAGGGTTACTGCAAACCTGCCACGTCAGGCGCGCACAGGGTCTCAATGCATTGGTGGGTTGGCCCATACGACCCGAACCAGACGGGCAACCCCGTGCAAGCCCCAAGCTGGCGCAGAAATGCGGTATCCGACGTCAAGGGCTCGGGCGCGTATTGCGGTGTGGCTTGCGTGAGCAGCGCAGTCAAGGTTTGCTGGTGGTGCAGATCGCGTGGGCGACTGGGCGGAAGCGCTGTCACCACGGACGGTGGCTCACCGTGCGGGTAGGTGAGTTGGTAGGCTTGGCACCAGCGCAGCGCATGCGTTTTCTGAAAAACATCGAGGTGGCTCACCAGCAACCCGTCCAGCGGCCCTGCGTTGGCCAGGGCATATTGCAACAAGACGCCATCGGGGTGGCCGCAACGAAAGGCGCCCTGCCAACCATCGCCCGTGTTGTGCGGCTCAGGCAGGCAATCGAGTTGAGGGTCGTGGGTGGGCATGGGGCCGGCACCGTGGCGTGTGAGGTAGCTGCGCACAATGCCCAGGTGGGTCATGGGACCGGAACACCCGGCTTCCATCGCAACAGCGTGTGCTGCGGCGGTGTTGATGCTGCTCCACGTGGTGTGGGGATGAAAGCCACGCCACTCGTCCAGCAATAGGCCCTGCGCGCCTTCAAACAACACGGTGCCAGGGCGGTGCAGGCGCTGGCTGATCTGGCCCACTGTGGCCGGTGGGCAGGCGCGGACGAGGCTTTCGCATTGCGTCAACCAGTGTTTTTCCATCGCTGGATGCGCGAGCAAGTCCAGTTCGGCTTGCATCTGCGCCACTCCCGCAGGTGCGTGGTTTTGGAATTCTGCCCACAGGGTGTGCCGAATCTGGCCCACCAAAGCCAGTGCTCGCTTTGGATCGAGCAAGTCGCCATAGCGCAACACCTGATCGGGATGCTCTAACCCGTGGCGCACGGTTTCTCCCATGCCCACCCCGCAGCTCCCGTGGGCGGAGCCGC
>JAUYGP010000507.1 GCA_030690515.1 Giesbergeria sp. | reverse complement strand
GGGCTCCTCGGTGCGGGTGCCGGACACGTGCTCGCGCACCAGCGCAAACAGCTCACGGTAGGCGCGGCCCTTGCGGGGGGCCAGGCCTTGCGAGACGGTGGTGTTGTTCTCGGTGGGGGCGTCCTTGCGTGCCTGGCGGATCAGGGCGCGCAGTTGCTGGATGTCGGTGCCGGGGTAGTGGGCAATCCATTCAGCCTGGGTGCTGTCCTGGGCCAGCAACTGGTCGCGCCACTGCTCGGCCTGGTGCAAGGCCAGTTTTTCTTTGGCAGAGCCGCTGCGCTGCTCGGTCAAGGCGTCGCGCACGGCTTGCACCAGCGCAGGTGTCAGTTTGCGCATGAGCTTGCCAACAAACTGCATCTGGCGGCGTTTGCCTTCAAAGTTGGTGATGCGCCGGGCCTCCCGCAACGCCTCTGTCAGCTTGTCGGGCAGGGCCAGGCGGCCCAGCAGGTCGGCGCGCAGGGTCAGCAGCTCTTTGCCCAAGTCCTGCAGCTCGTCGCTCTCGCGCTTGAGCTCGGTACGGCTGGCGTCCGAGGTGCCTTTGAGTTCGGCCTTGAGTTCCAGGTCAAGTTCGCTGCCTTCGGCAACGAACTGGCCCTTCACGAAGTAGCCTTTGGTGGGTTTGCGTGACATGGTGAAATCCGGGGGAAAAGGGTGGCATAGGGATGCTCTGCACAACTCTCAGCGGTCTGTGGCAGAACGGCCTCGGGCGGTCTACGGTGTTGCTTTTCTTGCCAATAGCCGCGCTATTGGCTGCAAAAAGCGCCTTGTAGCCCATCCCGATCCGCACCACCACATCCTCGCGAGAGTTATGCAGAGCATCCCTCGTGGGGCGGGCGACGGTGCCGCGCCAAGCGGGTGCCACTGCGGCAAGTATCATAGCCGTCGCCATGAACCATACGCATTCCTCCGCCGACACGGGCTTTAGCTATTCCCGCCCCTTTTTTGAACAACTCGTGGACCAGGCCCTCGCACATGCGAAGAAGCTGGGCGCCACCGATGCGGGCGCTGAGGCCTCCGAGGGCTGCGGTTTGTCCGTGGGCGTGCGCAAGGGCGAGCTGGAAACCGTGGAGCGCAACCGCGACAAATCGCTGGGCGTGACGGTCTACATCGGCCACCGCCGGGGCAATGCCAGTACGTCCGACTTTTCGTCCGCCGCGATCGAGCGCACGGTGCAAGCCGCCTACGACATCGCCCGCTTCACCGCTGAAGACCCGATGGCTGGCCTGCCGGACGCCGACGACATCGCTCCGCCGGAAACCCATCGCGACCTTGACCTTTTCCATCCCTGGGCCTTGACCAGCGAAGAGGCCACGCGCATCGCCCTCGAATGCGAGGCGGCGGCGTTTGCCACCCACCGGCGCATCACCAACAGCGAAGGCGCGGGCGTGTCGGCGCAGCAAAGCCATTTTTTCAGCGCACACACGCGGGGCTTTCGCGGGGGCTACGCCACCTCGCGGCACAGTCTGTCGGTGTCGCCCATCGCCTCGCTGCCGGGCAAGAACGGCGAGATGCAGCGCGACGCCTGGTACAGCTCACAGCGCAGCGCGGCCGAACTGGCAGCGCCTGCCGCGATAGGCCGCTATGCGGCCCAGCGGGCGCTCTCGCGCCTGCGCAGCCGCAAGATTGCCACCACCGACGGCCCGGTGCTGTTCGAGTCGTCGCTGGCCGCAGGCCTGCTGGGCGGTTTTGTGCAGGCCATCAGCGGCGGTGCGCTGTACCGCAAGAGCACCTTCCTGCTCGATGCGCTGGGCAAGCCGGTCTTTCCCGCGCATATCGACATTCTGGAAGACCCGTTCATACTGCGCGGCAAGGGCAGCTCGCCGTTTGACGAAGAAGGCGTGCGCGTGCAGCCCCGCAAGGTGGTGGATGCCGGGCGCGTGCAGGGCTATTTCCTCAGCAGCTACTCGGCCCGCAAGCTGGGCATGAAAACCACCGGCAACGCCGGTGGCTCGCACAACCTGGTGCTGACATCGCGCCGCACCAAAAAAGGCGACGACCTGGACGCCATGCTGAAAAAGCTGGGCACCGGCCTGTTCGTGGTCGAACTCATGGGCCAGGGCGTTAACTATGTGACGGGCGACTACTCGCGCGGTGCCAGCGGCTTCTGGGTGGAGAACGGCGAAATTGCCTTCCCGGTGCACGAGATCACCATCGCGGGCAACCTCAAGACCATGCTCAAGGGCATTGTGGCCATCGGTGCCGACACCTACAACTACGGTGCCAAGACGGTGGGTTCCCTGCTGGTGAATCGGATGAAGGTGGCGGGGAGCTGATTGCGCAAGGCTTGCAGGCAAAAGAATACAAAACGGCTCCCGATGACTGGGAGCCGTTTTGCTTTGTTGAGCACCTGTCGCTATCCAACTGTGCGCGAATTCAGTATTCCGCCCGGCATTCCGTGTTCGGCCACCACCTTTGCTATCGCCTCCCCCACCTGCGTCGTGTTCGCCGTGCCCCCCAAATCCGGCGTGCGCGGCCCGTTTTTGATGACTTCTTCCATCGCCGCCACGATGGCATCGTGCGCGGAGCGCCCTGCGCCTTGGCCGTGGGTCAGAAAATCGAGCATCAGCGCGCCCGACCAGATCATGGCAATCGGGTTGGCGATGTTCTGGCCGTAGATGTCGGGCGCCGAGCCGT
>JAUYGP010000498.1 GCA_030690515.1 Giesbergeria sp. | reverse complement strand
CCGGCTGCGCGCGGCCGGGGTGACTGTGGAGGTGGGGCCCGGCGCTGCCGCATCGCGCGAGCTGAACATGGGGTTTTTCAGCCGCATGGTGCGCGGCACGCCCTGGGTGCGGGTCAAGGTGGCGGCCTCGGTCGATGGCACCACGGCGCTGCACAACGGCGCCAGCCAGTGGATTACTTCCCCCGCAGCCCGGGCCGATGGCCATGCTTGGCGTGCGCGCGCCTGTGCGGTGCTAACGGGTATCGGCACTGTGCTGGCCGACAACCCGCGCCTGGACGTGCGCGCTGTAGCCACACCGCGCCAACCCCAGGCGGTGGTGCTCGACAGCTATTTGCAGACCAACCCAAGTGCTCTTTTATTTATAGCTGGCCGCGCTTGCACCATCTACGCTGCAGGCCATTTTGACTCTGATTTTTTGGCCCGCAAGGCAGCACTCGAGGCGCGTGGGGCCACCGTGGTACACCTGCCAGGCACCGATGGCCGGGTCGATTTGCCCGCCCTGCTGCGCGACCTGGGTGCACGCGGCATCAATGAATTGCATGTGGAGGCAGGGCACCGCCTGAATGGTGCACTGCTCCAGGCGGGACTGGTCGATGAGTTGCTGCTGTATCTGGCACCACAATTGCTGGGCCCCGGCCGTGGCATGGCCCACATGGCGCCGCTGGATTCGCTGGCCCAGGGGCTGGCATTGGGTTTCCACGCCATAGACCGGGTGGGGCCAGACCTGCGTATTCTCGCGCGCGTCCAGGGTCGCGACACTTTTTGACGCATCGGGGCTGCGCAGAAGCGCCCCCAAACCCTGCCACAATCCAGGCCATGTTTACTGGAATCATCACCGGCATGGGGCAGATTGCCGCCGTGCACACCCTGGGCGACTCGCCTGCACATGGCAAGCGCTTGGTCATTACTCCGCCTGCGGGCTATCTGGACGATGTCGGCTTGGGCGACAGCATTGCGCTCAACGGTGCTTGCATGACGGTCACCAGCATGGATGTCGCATTGCCGCAGTTCATTGTGGACATTTCGGCCGAGTCTCTGCTCAAGACCACCGGGCTGGACACCCCCGGCCCCATCAACCTGGAAAAGGCCTTGCGGGCGCACGACCGCCTGGGCGGACACATGGTGTCAGGCCATGTGGATGGCATCGGCGAAGTTACGCTCTTTGCCCAGGTGGGCGAGAGTTGGGAACTGCGCGTGCGGGCCCCGCGTGACCTTGCTCGCTACTTGGCCTACAAGGGGTCGATCACCATCAACGGCGTGAGCCTGACCGTCAACCGCATTGCCGACTGGCCCGAGGGCTGCGAAGCCAGCATCAACCTGATTCCGCACACTGTGCAGAACACGGCGCTGGGCCACCTGCGCGCGGGCTCCAAGGTGAACCTGGAAATCGATCTGATCGCACGCTATGTGGCGCGCATGATGGATGTGCCAGCGCCAGCGCAATAGCCAGCCGTTTTAGCTGCAATGCAGCCGAGAAACCTGCCCTGCTGTGCTGGCCTGCATGCGCCCCACGATAGCCGCTTGCGCGAAACCATCGCCATGAAAAGCGCGCAGCACGGCATCCACAGCGCCCGGCACGCAGCTCACTAACAGACCGCCGCTGGTCTGCGGATCGGTGAGCAGGGTGCGCTGCCATTCAGGCGCAGTCTCAGGCCAATGCACCTCGGCCCCGTAGGCGGCCCAGTTGCGGCCCGATGCACCCGTGGCAACGCCGTCTTTGGCCCAAGCCACAGCACTGACAATGAGCGGCAGGCTCTCCAAATCGATGTGAGCAGACAACTGCGAACCCCGGCAGATCTCCAGCAAATGCCCCGCCAGGCCAAAGCCGGTCACGTCGGTCATGGCATGCACACCGTCAATCTGCGCCAGTGCCACGCCCACACGGTTGAGCTGGGTGGTATGGCGCAGCATTTCGGCATAGCCATCGGCGTCCAGCACTCCTTTTTTCAGGGCCGCAGAAAGCACGCCCACGCCCAGGGGCTTGCCCAGCACCAGTACATCGCCATCCCGTGCAGCGGCATTGCGGAGTACGCGCTGCGGGTGCACCAGGCCCAGGGCGACCAGGCCGTAGATGGGTTCGAGCACGTCGATGCTGTGCCCCCCTGCGATGGGAATGCCGGCCTCACGGCACACGGCGGCGCCGCCTTCGAGTACGCGGCCTATGACCTCGGGCGCCAGCTTGGCGATGGGCATGCCCACAAGCGCCAGTGCAAGGATGGGCGTAGCGCCCATGGCGTAGATGTCGGACAGCGCATTGGTTGCAGCAATGCGACCAAAGTCGTACGGATCATCAACGATGGGGGTAAAGAAATCGGTGGTGGCCACCAGTGCTTGCTGGTCGTTCAGGCGGTACACAGCGGCGTCGTCACTGGTCTCGGTGCCTACCAGCAGTTCAGGCGGCACCAGGCCTTGCGGCGCGCGTGCCAAAATCTCACGCAACAAGCCCGGCGCAATTTTGCAGCCACACCCCCCGCCATGGGCGAACTGGGTGAGTTTGATAGCTTCTTCGATCACAGGTAGGGAGTCGGTCATGGTGGCGGCCATTGTGCCAGCCATGCCGCCGCCCCGCCCTTCTCCACTGGAGTTCTCCCATGAACCACCGCGGCCCCGTACGCGTGCAAGACCGCCACGCTTTCGACACGCTGATTGACGCGCGCTCGCCCGCCGAATTCGCGCTCGACCATCTGCCCGGTGCCATCAACTGCCCAGTGCTCGATGACGAGGAGCGACGCATCGTCGGCACGCTCTACAAGCAGCAAGGGGCCTTCGAGGCACGGCGTGTGGGCGGCGCCATGGTCGCGGCCAACCTGGCGCACCACCTGCGCGAGCAATTTGCGGACAAACCGGCTGCCTGGAAGCCGCTGGTGTACTGCTGGCGCGGCGGTATGCGCAGCGGCTCCATGGTGACCTGGCTGCGCATGGTGGGTTGGGATGCTCAACAACTGGCCGGAGGCTACAAATCCTGGCGGCGCCATGTGATTGACCGCATTGACGCCCTGGCGCCCCAACTGCCACTGCGCGTGCTGTGTGGCCCCACCGGCAGCGCCAAGACGCGGGTGCTGCAGGCCCTGGCCGCACGCGGCGCGCAGGTGCTGGACCTGGAGGCCTATGCACGGCACCGCGGCTCGGTGCTGGGCGCCTGGCCCGGCGTGGCGCAACCGTCGCAAACGGCGTTCGAGACCCTGCTGGCGCAAGCACTGGAGCCCCTGAACGTGCAACGGCCGATTTTTGTGGAAGCAGAAAGCAGCCGTATCGGCCGTGTGTCGGTCCCCCCGGCGCTGGTGCAGCGCCTGCGCGCCAGTCCCTGCATCGAAATCCAGGCCACGCCCTCAGTACGCTTGGAATTTTTGCTGCGCGACTATGCCAACCTGGGCGACGACCCGGCGGCCCTGGCAACACAGTTGGGCACCCTGCGCGAGTTGCATGGCAGACAGGTCATCGACCGCTGGCAAGCCTGGGCCATGGAGGGTGCACTGGCACCCCTATTTGCCGAACTGATGGCCTTGCATTACGACCCGCTCTACACCCGGTCGCAAAACGCACACTTGTTCCAGTGGCCGCAGCGGCAGACCGTACAGGCTGCGGATTTGTCGCCCAGCGGAATTGACGCGCTGGCAGAGCAGGTACTGACCGTGCCTGAAAAAATTGAATAAAAAGTGGCTCTAGCGCTTACCTGTAAAGCGCTAGAAGCTATATTTTTTATAGTGTACAAATGGGCGGGATCAGACACGGCCCGCACACCTGTGCCAGGCTTTACTGCCGCACAAAGTCAATGACGATGGCGCCCGGCTCGCGCTGGCGGTATTCAATGTGCACCGCCTCGCCGTAGCGCATCTGCAGTTGCTGCAGCAAAGGCAGCGGGTCATGGTCATTCACGAAGCGCATGGTTTCGCCAGGGTTGAGGGAATCGAGGGCGCCAAAAATGGCCGCATGGCGGAATCGCTTGGCAACGCCGCGTGCGTCAAAGGGATAGATGGCGTCGGGCGAGGTGTGGACGTGGTTCATGGTGATGGAGCGGGGGTTTGCGCTAAAGATTCATGTTAAATGAATTTAAAGTATACAGCGCGGCCCTGCCATCCACACCTTCGCCCCTGTTGACACAAGGGCGACACGCGGCACTCAAAGCGCGGGCTACACCATGCGGGCCGGTTGCACCCAGGCGTCGAACTGTTCAGCAGTGACATGGCCACTGGCAACGGCGGCGTCGCGCAGGCTCAGCCCCTGCTGGTGCGCTGCCTTGGCGATCTGCGCGGCCTTGTCGTAGCCAATGTGCGGGTTGAGCGCCGTCACCAGCATGAGTGAGCGCTCCACCAGTTCGGTGATGCGCGCACGGTTGGGCGCGATACCCACCGCACAGTGGTCGTTGAAGCTGCGCATGCCATCGGCCAGCAGGCGCACGCTTTGCAGAAAGTTGTGCGCAATCATGGGGCGGAACACGTTCAGTTCGAAGTTGCCCGCCGCCCCGCCCATATTGATGGCCACATCATTGCCCATGACCTGGCAGCACAGCATGGTCAGCGCCTCGCATTGCGTAGGGTTCACCTTGCCGGGCATGATGGACGAACCCGGTTCATTCTCGGGGATCGCAATCTCGCCCAGGCCGCTGCGTGGCCCACTGGCCAGCCAGCGCACATCGTTGGCGACCTTCATCAGGCTGGCTGCCAGCCCCTTGAGCGCTCCGTGGGCATGGACCAGGGCATCGCAGCTAGCCAGGGCCTCGAACTTGTTGGGGGCGGTGACAAACGGCAGGCCCGTCAGGTCGGCCAGGTCCTGCGCCACAGCCTGCGCATAGCCCGGCGGGGCATTCAGGCCCGTGCCGACGGCCGTGCCCCCGAGCGCCAGTTCGTACAAATGCGGCAACGCGGCCCGCACATGCTGCTCGGCATGCTGCAGCTGCGCGGCCCAGCCCGAAATCTCTTGCCCCAGGGTCAGCGGCGTGGCGTCCTGTAAATGCGTACGGCCAATTTTCACCACATCGGCGAAAGCCTCGGCTTTGTCCGCCAGGGTGGCGCGCAGCGTGTGCAAGGCCGGCAGCAGTTGGCGCGTGAGCGCATCGACTGCTGCCACGTGCATGGCCGTAGGAAAAACATCGTTGCTCGACTGGCTCCGGTTCACTTCGTCGTTCGGGTGCACGAGCCGCGCCGGGCCTCTGGCGCCACCCAGCATCTCGCTGGCGCGGTTGGACAGCACCTCGTTCATGTTCATGTTCGTCTGGGTACCTGAGCCGGTCTGCCAAACGACCAAGGGGAACTCGTCGCCCAGCCCACCCTCGATCACCTCGTCCGCCGCCGCCACGATGGCCGTGGTTTTGGCAGTATCCAGCAAACCCAGTGTGTGGTTCACATAGGCACAAGCGCGCTTGACCTGGGCCAGTGCGCGTAGCAATTCTGGGGGCATGCGTTCGCCCGAAATGGCGAAATACTCCAGAGAGCGCTGCGTCTGCGCAC
>JAUYGP010000497.1 GCA_030690515.1 Giesbergeria sp. | reverse complement strand
GAGTTGTTCGCGCTCCGCATCGCTTAGCACCAGTTCCGTCTTGGGTCTGCCTCTCATGATCACCTCGTCGTGTTCGAACAGTACACGACTGACGGTGCCGGCAAACATTAGTTCAATGAACTTCTAACTCAGGACACTAGCAGCCTGTCGGGCGTGGTCTGTTGGAGGGTATCAGGGAAGGCCCCAGGGGATTGCGGCGGTCGTTTTGACGAAGGTCAAGAAACGACGGCGGCGCTTCGTTACCATGCTTTTCCGTCACCCCGTTTCTCCAGCTTTCCGTTCAACCGATCCTTCCATGCGCATCAATCTTCCGGTCAGCAACAACGAATACGATTATCCCGGCGAAGAACTCCTGATGTCGACGACCGACGCCAAGGGCGTCATGACCCACTGCAATGCAGCCTTTGCGCGGGTCAGTGGCTATGCCATGGAAGAGCTCATGGGCCAGCCGCACAACCTGATCCGCCACCCCGATATGCCACCCGAGGCCTACAAGGACTTGTGGGCCACCATCGGCCGGGGCCGCAACTGGACGGGCCTGGTGAAGAACCGGCGCAAGAACGGTGACTTTTATTGGGTGCGCGCCAATGTCACCCCCATGATGGTCGATGGCAAGCCGCGCAGCTACATGTCGGTACGCGTCAAGCCCACGCGCGACGAGGTGCGGGCCGCCGAGGCCTTGTACGCCCAGATCCGCGAGGAACGGGAGCGCGGGGTCAGCAGTTTCTGGCTGCATGCCGGACGCGTGCGCCGTCCCGGGCTGCGCAATCAACTGGGCAAGCTGCAGCGTTTCAGCCTCACGCAGCGCCTCGTGGCGTTGCTGCTGCCCATTCTGGTGGCCGCTCTGGCGCCGGGACTGATGGGCTGGGCGGGCCCTGAGGTGTTGATCGGCCAGGCCGTGGTGTTGCTGGCGCTGTCGGCGTTCATGCTGTGGCGTTTTCAGGGCGTTGTTGCCCAGCCGTTGGCCGATGCCGAGCAACTGATGACTGAAATTGCGGGATGTGATCTGGCCCGGCCCCAGCAACCCCCCGAAGGCAACGGCCCTGTAGAGCGGCTGCTCGAGCGCATGCAGCGCATTCACCTCAACCTGCGCGCTGTGGTCGGCGATGCGCGCCAGGAAATCAGGGCTTTTGGTTCCATTTCGTCTGAGATTGCACAGGGGGCTCAAGACCTGTCCGAGCGCACTGAATCCCAGGCCAGCAGCCTGGAGGAAACAGCCGCTTCCATGGAAGAAATATCGAGCACGGTGCGCCAGTCGGCAGAGACCACGCAGCAGGTACAAAAGGAAAGCGAGCACAGCGCCGAACTGGCACGCAGCGGCGGCGAAGCGGTAGCCCAGGTGGGTGCCGTGGTGCAGGCCATTGCGCAGTCGTCGGGCAAGATGGGCCAGATCATCTCTACCATCGAAGGCATTGCTTTCCAGACCAACATCCTGGCGCTGAACGCCGCCGTCGAGGCCGCCCGTGCGGGCGAGCAGGGCCGCGGCTTTGCCGTGGTGGCCAGCGAAGTGCGCGCCCTGGCGCAGCGCAGCGCCACGGCGGCGGGTGAAATCCGGGGGTTGATTGGCGAGTCGGGTGCCCACATTGAGCGCGGTGCCGGGCAAATGCAGGCGGCCGGCAAAACCATTGCCGAGGTGGTGCAGTCGGTGGCACACGTCAACACCCTGATGGGCCAGATCAGCATTGCCACGCGCGAGCAGTCTCAGGGCGTTGCACAGGTCAATGAGGCCATTACGGACCTGGACCGTGTTACGCAGCAAAACGCCGCGCTGGTGGAAGAATCTGCCGCGTCAGCCCGCGCCATGAGCGACAACGCCGGTGTGCTGGGCCGCACGCTCGACGTGTTCAAGGTGTAGCGCGCGGCTGGACTACTGCCGCGCGGTGCGTATGTTCGGCGGCGGCGCCATGGGGTGGCTGGTGCGCCAGGGGTTGATGTCCAGCCCGCCCCGGCGGGTGTAGCGCGCATACACCTCCAGCTTGATGGGTTTGCAGCGCGTCCAGAGGTCCATGAAGATGCGCTCCACGCATTGCTCGTGGAACTCGTTGTGGTCGCGAAAGCTCACGATGTATTGCAGCAGCCCTTCCTGCTCGATTTGCGGGCCGGTGTAGGCAATGCGCACGCTGCCCCAGTCGGGCTGGCCGGTGACCAGGCAGTTGCTTTTGAGCAGGTGGCTGACCAGCACCTCGCTCACGGGCGCTTCGTCGAACGCGGCGCGCAGCAGCTGCGGTGCGGGTTGGTAGTGCGTGCACTCCAGGTCGAGGCGGTCCAGGTTCAGGCCATCGAGTTCGTGCACCGGCTCACGGTCGAACCATTCGGGCAGCAGGACCCGCACGCCCAGGCTGGCCGCCTGCGGTGCGCCACGCCACGCGGCCTCGGCGAGGTCGGCGCGCAGGCGTGCCTGCACGGCCTCAACGTCGGAGAAGCGGGTGTTGTTGAAGCTGTTGAGGTACAGCTTGAACGATTTGCTTTCGATGATGTTGGGCGTCTCGCAGGGCACGGTAATGTGTGCCAGCGCCACCTGGGGCTTGCCGCGCTCGTTGAGCCACGACAGTTCGAACGCGGTCCAAAGATCGGCACCCATGAAAGGCGGGTTGCCCGTGATACCGATCTCGGCCCGCTTGCCCGCGCGCGGCAGGGGAAACAGCAGCGAGGCATCGTACTGGTCGACATAGGCCGACGCCTTGCCCAGGGGGGATTGGTCTGCAGAGGACATGTGTACTATCAAAAAGAGAGCTGCTAGCGCTTTATATATAAGCGTTAGAGGCCGGTTTCATTCAAATTTTCGTTCGCGCAGCCATTGGGTGGCTACCCATTTCTCGCCTGCTATCACGGGTGCACCGCCGTGCAGGGTGCGGCTGGCGGGGTGGGGCTGGTCGTAGCGGAAGAACACGGCGTTCCCACGCAAAGGGGCGACTGTCAGGCGCAGGTCGGGAAAGGTGGTGGCGCCGCCCTCGTCTGGCGTGTTGAGGTAGATCAGCAGCGTGGCCAGGCGCTGGCCGCCGCGATGGAGCAGGGTGCTAGAGCCCGGTTCGGCCGGGTCGAAATAATCGTAATGCGGCCGGTATTCGGCCCCAGGGCCGTAGCGCAGTACCTGCAGGCCTTCGCAGTTCTCGACGGGCCAGCCCAGCAGGCGGGCGAGGCGTTCCTCCATGCGCTGTATCAGGGGCGTTTCGCCCCGCCGGAAGAACATGCCGTCGCTGGTGCGGTGGGCGTTGTGTTCTTCGCCGCCGGTGTGCTGCTGCACCGTGAGTGAGCGTGCCATACGAGGGCGCGC
>JAUYGP010000487.1 GCA_030690515.1 Giesbergeria sp. | reverse complement strand
CGATCCAGGTGCCGTTCTGTTCCTTGCGGTGTCTTCCTGCGCATTGGGCAATTACCGTCTGAAAGTCGTGGTCCACTCGGATTTCGCAAGTCGGATCGGTACGAAATTTATGCAGTGTCTTGCGCAGTGACCGATGCAGCCGGAAGTTGTTTGTCTCCAGCACCATTCGGGGGTTTGGCGACCACCACAAAATGGGCTGACCTGTGCTGAACCAGGGAAAGATGCCCTGACGATAGGCTTGCGCAAGGTGCGGTACGTCGAGTTGGCCTCCAGCTGCCAGTAGCCCGGGGGCTGGGGTGTCAGGCCCCCATGCGTGAAGAGGGGTCGGGAACGGATCCGTATCTTCCAGCCAGGGCAGTTGGGGTGACATGGGATAGATAGTGAGCGATGGTGCGATGGTGCGTTGGCACACATGGGCTGACCAGTACCAAGGCTGCGTTAGCGACACTTTACCGAAAAAAAAGCCCTGAACGATTGCCGTTCAGGGCTTCTTTGTTGGCTCCTCGACCTGGGCTCGAACCAGGGACCTACGGATTAACAGTCCGGCGCTCTACCAACTGAGCTATCGAGGAATATTCGGTATGGAAAAAGCCCCGCTTACACATGCAGGGCCTGCAAAAATTTTGGCTCCTCGACCTGGGCTCGAACCAGGGACCTACGGATTAACAGTCCGGCGCTCTACCAACTGAGCTATCGAGGAACAAGCCTCAGATTATATACATAAAAAATGGGGAAATTGGCTTGCTGCTGCATTCATGCAGGCTCTGGGCGGCACCAGAGCCATGCCAGTACGCAGGCCATGAATGTGCAGGCCGTTGCCGCGACCCAGATCTTGAGAGCCGTGGCAAACAGAATGACTCCGCACAAGGTCATCAGAATCGTAGCGCTCCATTTCGAGCGGCGGTTGACGCGGCCACCGTTGGCCCAGTCGCGCAGCATGACGCCAAACAAGGGGTGGTACCACAGCCATTCATGCAGGCGGGGCGAACTGCGAGCGGCTGCCCACGCGGCCATCAGGATGAATACGGTGGTCGGCAGTCCAGGAACAAACACGCCAATGACGCCCAGCACAAGACACAGGATGGCAAAAGCGAGAAGGGCCCATCGCACCAGCAGCGGAAGCGTTTGGTGAACGGGTGGCGCAGGCCGGGCAGTGCCTGCTACGACTGAGGCAGGCGTGCCAGTGGAAGGATCCATGGGCGTTGGCATTGGGGTATGGGGTTTGCTGGACTGTATTTTGCATCCAGGGTTGATCACCCGAAGGGAAAGAGCCTGCCCGCAGTACCGGTATGCTGTAGTTTGGTTTGCTGCACATGCTGATACAGGTGCAAGCAAAACGGTTTACGCTCGGCGGATACTCACACTTTTCTGACCATGGCTGTTCACAAGATCCTCAAAATGGGAGACCCACGCTTGTTTCGTGCGGTTCTCCCCGTAACCGAATTTGGCACGGATACACTGCAGCAACTGGTGTCCGACATGTACGACACCATGCGTGCGGCCAAGGGTGCGGGGCTTGCTGCACCGCAGATTGGGGTGGATCTTCAGGTAGTGGTCTTTGGCTCTGATGCACCCAACCCCCGCTATCCCGACCGGCCTCTGGTGCCTGCCACGGTGCTGATCAATCCGGTCATTACGCCCGTCGGGGATGGGGAAGAGCTGGACTGGGAGGGCTGTCTATCGGTGCCGGGTTTACGGGGTCGCGTGCCGCGCTGGTCCCGTATTCGTTACACGGGTTATGACTTGCAGGGGAATGCCGTGGAACGCGATGCAGAAGGCTTTCATGCCCGGGTGGTGCAGCATGAGTGTGACCACCTGGCGGGCATCTTGTACCCGATGCGCATGCGCGATTTCACCCAGTTTGGCTTTACTGAGGTGCTTTTTCCGGAGATGGATCCGGATCTGGATGATTGAGTGCCGCCAGCTCTGAGTTGGTCCAAAGCCTGGAGGTCGTCGTAAAGCAGACGCCCTCTGGGCCTTCCAGAGAGAAGGTGGCGCCACTTCCTTCGGTAACGCCAATGACCAGCTGGCTGTTTTTCCAGTACTGGTATTGCGACTCGCTGATGTAGAAGGGACAGTTTCCGATCTTTCCAAGCAGCAGGTCGTAGCGACCTGGGGTCAGTTCGCCTTCCAGGTAACACATCGGCGCACTGCCATCGCAGCACCCGTGCGACTGGTAAAACATCAATGCAGATCCGTGCTGCTCTTTTAAGCGATCGATCAACGCTTGTGCGGCAGGCGTTGCTACGACACGTTCGGGCATGGCAGTCCTTCCATGGCAGGTTGTAGGGCGTAAAAGGGCGGCCAACAGCCGCCCTTGCTACGTCAGAAGAAGCCGAGCGCCTTGGGGCTGTAGCTCACCAGCAGGTTCTTGGTCTGCTGGTAGTGGTCGAGCATCACCTTGTGGGTTTCGCGTCCAATGCCGGATTCCTTGTAGCCGCCAAACGTGGCGTGAGCCGGGTAGGCGTGGTAGCAGTTGGTCCACACCCGGCCGGCCTGGATGGCGCGCCCCATGCGGTAGGCGGTGCTGCCGTCCCGCGTCCA
>JAUYGP010000475.1 GCA_030690515.1 Giesbergeria sp. | reverse complement strand
AAAGGGCGCCAGTAGCAGCCCCACCAGGCCAATGATGGCGATAAAAACGACGTAAATGGACAATAACAGCCCCTGGCACAGGGCGAGCAGCCACAGATTTTTGTTCATGATGTGTGCACTTATTGTCCGCCACTTCCCCATGAACCGCCACCCCGGCCATGCAGGCGAAGCATGTCCGACAGCAGGGTCTGGCATTGCCGGTGATCTTGACAAATGTCAGGACGTGGGTATTTGTCGCAGCGTATCGTTGTGCGTTGTGCGATGGCGCCTGTCCGTGCGCCCGCGTCTGAACCCCCGACCGCATGCAAACCCTGACCCCCTCCCCCCACGCCCTCGCCAGTGATCCTGCGGTGGCGCCCTTTGAACTGGTCTGCCCTGCAGGCAGCTTGCCCGCCCTCAAGGCTGCGGTGGACAACGGCGCGAGTTGTGTCTACCTGGGCCTGCGCGACGCCACCAATGCGCGCAATTTTGCCGGACTGAACTTTGACGAAGCCGCCATTGCCAGCGGCATTGCCTACGCCCACACCAAAGGCTGCAAGGTTTTCATGGCGCTCAACACCTACCCGCAAGCGGCCAACCCCGCGCCCTGGCGCGCCGCGGTGGACAAGGCCGTGGACCTGGGCGTGGACGCCGTCATTCTGGCCGACCCGGGCCTGATGCAGTACGCCGCGCAGCACCACCCCCAACTGCGCCTGCACCTGTCCGTGCAGGGCTCGGCCACCAGCGCCGACGCCATCAACTTCTATCGCGAGCAGTTCGGCATCGTTCGCGCCGTGCTGCCGCGCGTGCTGTCGATGGAGCAGGTGCGGCGCGTGATTGACAAAACCCCGGTCGAAATCGAAGTCTTCGGCTTTGGCAGCCTGTGCGTGATGGTGGAGGGGCGCTGCGCCCTGTCGTCGTATGTGACGGGCGAGTCGCCCAACACGCACGGCGTGTGCTCGCCGCCCAAATCGGTGCGCTGGCAGGAAACCCCCAAGGGCCTGGAATCGCGCCTGAATGGCGTGCTCATCGACCGCTACGCTCCCGGCGAGAACGCTGGCTACCCCACGTTGTGCAAGGGGCGCTTCGACGTGGCTGAAGACACCAACTACTACGCCATCGAGGAGCCCACCAGCCTGAATACGCTGGAACTGTTGCCCGAGCTGATGAAGATCGGCGTGCGCGCCGTCAAGATCGAAGGCCGCCAGCGCAGCCCCGCCTACGCCGCCCAGGTCACCAAAGTCTGGCGCGAAGCCATCGACAACTGCCTGGCCGACCCCTTGCGCTACGCCCCCAAAACCACCTGGATGGCCAGCCTGGACCAGGTGGCCGAAGGCCAGCAGCACACCCTGGGCGCCTACCACCGCCCCTGGAAATGATGAACACTCCCGCTTTGAAACTCTCCCTCGGTGCGCTGCAGTACTACTGGCCGCGCCAGACTATTTTTGACTTCTACGAGGCCATGGCCGCCTCGCCCGTGGACATCGTCTACCTGGGTGAAACCGTGTGCTCGCGCCGCCATGAACTGCGCCTGCAAGATTGGATCGACATTGCCGACCTGATGCGCGACTCGGGCAAACAGGCCGTGCTGTCCACCCAGGTGTTGCTCGAATCAGGTGTCGAAGTGAGCGCCATGCACAAGGTCACCGGCAACACCGACTACCTTGTTGAAGCCAACGACATGGGCGCCGTGCAGCGCCTGGCGGGCCAGCGCCCCTTTGTGGGCGGCATGCACCTGAACATCTACAACCAGCCCTCGCTCACCTGGCTGGCATCGCTGGGCGCCACGCGCTGGGTGGCGCCACTAGAGATGAAGCACCAGGACCTTTCCGCCCTCATCCAGGACGGCCCGAAGGATCTGCAAACCGAAGTGTTCGCCTATGGCCGCATGCCGCTGGCCTTCTCGGCACGGTGCTTTACTGCGCGCCAGCGCAATCTGCCCAAGGACGACTGCCAGTTCGCCTGCATGGACCACCCGGACGGCCTGATGCTCAAGACACGCGAGAGCGAGGATTTTTTGGTGCTCAACGGCATCCAGACACAGTCGGCCCGCGTGCACAACCTGATTGACGAACTGCCGCGCATGCAGCACATGGGCGTGGCCGTGGCGCGCATCAGCCCGCAAGCGCAGCACACAGGCGAGATCGTCGCCCTGTTCGACGCCGTGCGCCGGGGCACCCTGGCACCGCACGATGCCCGCTCACAACTCCAGCCCCTGGTGCCCGACCAGAGCTGCAACGGCTACTGGCACGGCCAGCCGGGCCTGGACTTGGTAGAGACGCCAGCGCTGGCCATGGCCTGACACACATCCGACACCGATAACGAATATAAGTAAAAAGTGCCTCCAGCGCTTACTGGATAAGCGGTAGCAGCTATTCAATTTGATCAAGCAAACGCCCCCCCATAAGGACTGCCATGAACGCCCCCACCCCCTTCACCCTGCCGACGCCTCTGGCGGCGCTCACTGGGCGGCTGCCCGCGTACCCGGGTTCGCTGCTGCTGGTGTCGGCGCTCAACCTGGGCGTGGCGCGCCAACTGCCACGCGATGTGGGTGACATGCTGCTGGGCAAGCGCCTGCGCATCCAGGTGCGCGACGCCCGCGTGACCTTCGACTTCACCTGGACCGGCGCCGCCTTTGCACCCCGCGCGCGCCACGCGGAGACCGACCTGTGCATCAGCGCCAGCGCGCATGATTTTTTGCTGCTGGCCCAGCGCCAGCAAGACCCGGACACGCTGTTCTTCAACCGCCGCCTGGTCATGGAAGGCGACACCGAACTCGGCCTGGTGGTGAAGAACACGCTCGACGCGCTGGAACTGCCCGTGC
>JAUYGP010000473.1 GCA_030690515.1 Giesbergeria sp. | reverse complement strand
AAAGGGCGGTGGTTTCGGGCGCTGCAGTCAGGCGGTGCTGCGTGCCGCAAGGCGGCCCATCAAAAGGCGGAACGGCAGCAGCAGCGCCACGCCCAGCACCAGCTTCACCGCCAGATCGCCCAGCGCCCAGGTCACCCACGGGCCGCCAGTGCCGGCAAAGGCCATGCTCCAGAACACGGCCGTGTCCAGCACGGCGGCCAGCAGCGTTGCCACCAGGGGCGCACGCCACCAGGTGCCCTGGCGCAGCCGGTCAAAAACGGCGATGTCCAGCCACTGCGAGAGAAAAAAGGCCGTGCCCGAGGCGATGGCGATACGCACCGGTGCCAGCACCAGCGAGGCCGCCACCGCCACCGCGAAGCCCACCCAGGCGACGCGCCGTGCCTGCCTGGGGCCGTGTGCGCGGTTGACCAGTTCACTCACCAGAAACGCCACCGGGTAGGTGATGGCGCCCCAGGTCAGCCAGTCGTTGAGGGGGAATTGCACCAGGATGTTGGACGCCAGCACCACGCCCCCCATGGCGCATGCGGCCACGGCAAACGGGGTGCGGCCCATGGCCTGGAAAGTGCCGTGGCCCATCACGCCAGCGGCCCCAGCAAGCTGCGCGCCAGTGCCTCGCCCACCTTGATGCCATCCACCCCCGCCGACAAAATGCCACCGGCGTAGCTGGCGCCCTCGCCCGCGGGGTAGAGACCCGCAGTGTTGAGGCTTTGCAGGTTCTCGCCCCGTCCCATCTTGAGTGGTGACGAGGTGCGTGTTTCCACCCCGGTCAGTACCGCGTCGTGCATGTCAAAGCCCTTGATCTTGCGTCCGAACACCGGCAACGCCTCGCGCAAGGCCTCGATGGCATAGCCGGGCAGGGCGGTGTGCAGGTCGCCCAGCAGCACGCCGGGTTGGTACGAAGGCTCCACGCCCCCCCATTGGCGCGAGGGCTTGCCGGCAATGAAGTCGCCCACCAGCTGGCCCGGTGCGCTGTAGTCGCTGCCACCCAGCACGTAGGCGTTGGATTCCAGCTGGCGCTGCAGCACAATTCCGGCCAGGGGGTGGTGCTGGCCTGTGCCAAGGGCTTCTGCGCCGTGCGTGGCACCCAGCGTGGCCTCGAAAGCGGCAGGGTCGGTGGGGTAGTCGTCGGGCGTGATACCGACCACCATGCCGGCATTGGCATTGCGCTCGTTGCGCGAATACTGGCTCATGCCGT
>JAUYGP010000465.1 GCA_030690515.1 Giesbergeria sp. | reverse complement strand
GGGCTTCGTTGACCACGAGGTCACGGCCGCCAAGGTTTTGACCATGCACGCCAGCGATGGCGGCTTGGGCTTCAGCATCGCTGCCCATTTCGACAAAGCCGAAGCCTTTGGAACGACCGGTGTCGCGCTCCATCATGACCTTGGCGCTGGAAACCGAACCGTACTGGCTGAAGGTCTGCTCCAGGTCGTTGTCGCGGAATGTATAGGGCAGGTTGCCCACGTAAAGTTTGTTGCCCATGAAGGACTCCTGAAAAAACAAAAAACGCGATGGAGTCCGACGCAATCAACAAACCTGTGACGACTTCAAAGACGCGAAACTGACCATTCACCGCTGACTCACTGTTATCCCAACCGGAATTACCGTCTGGAAAAACCAGCCCATTATGAATCAATTCCCCGGGCCGTCACGTGTTTTTTTAAAAAAATGCTGGGACGCACGCAACCCAGGGGGTGTCCACAGGCGCGGTGGGGGTCAGGCAAGCTTTGCTATAGTTGCCCAACGCGCCGATTTGCCACAGCTTGCGGGCGCTTAATAAATTCAGCTAAAGACCGTCCGACATGCCACCCGGTACCGTTTTTAGCGTTACCGGGTTTTTTTATGCCAATGATTGCCGTCCCCCAATTCATGCATTTCCCCGACGCACTGGCACTGCAAAGCGGTGCGTCGATCCGGGACTACACCCTCGCGTATGAGACTTACGGCACGCTCAATGCCGAGCGCTCGAACGCCGTGCTGGTGTGCCACGCCCTCAACGCCTCGCACCATGTCGCCGGTGTATACGAGGGCCAGGATAAAAGCGAAGGCTGGTGGGACAACATGATCGGCCCGGGTAAGCCGGTGGATACCAACCGCTTCTTCGTCATTGGCGTGAACAACCTGGGCTCGTGCTTTGGGTCCACCGGCCCCATGCACGAAAGCCCGGACACCGGCCAGGTGTATGGCGCCGACTTTCCCGTGGTCACGGTGGAAGACTGGGTGGACGCCCAGGCGCGGCTGCTCGATCGGCTGGGTATCGTGCAACTGGCCGCCGTGCTCGGTGGCAGCCTGGGCGGCATGCAGGCGCTGTCGTGGACGCTGCAATACCCCGAGCGGGTGCGCCACGCCGTGGTGGTGGCCAGCGCGCCCAACCTCACGGCCGAGAACATTGCCTTCAACGAAGTGGCGCGCCGCGCCATCGTGACCGACCCGGATTTTCATGGGGGCCACTATTACCGCCACGGCGTGATTCCCAAGCGCGGCCTGCGCATCGCCCGCATGATTGGCCACATCACGTACCTGAGCGACGACGTGATGAACGAAAAGTTTGGCCGCAGCCTCAGGCCACCCGAGCTGCTGGCAGGCCAGGCAGCGCCGCAGGACGACCCGGCCACGCTGCTGCGCGACTACCACTACAGCACCCAGGACATCGAATTCCAGATCGAGAGCTACCTGCGCTACCAGGGTGACAAGTTCAGCGACTATTTCGACGCCAATACCTATCTGCTCATCACGCGCGCACTGGACTACTTTGACCCTGCCCGCAAGCACGGCGGCGACCTCACCCAGGCCCTGGCGCGCGCCACGGCCCATTTTCTGCTGGTCAGCTTCAGCACCGATTGGCGCTTCTCGCCCAAACGCTCGCGCGAGATCGTCAAGGCCCTGCTCGACAACCGGCGCAGCGTGACCTACGCCGAGATCGACGCACCCCACGGGCACGACGCCTTTCTGCTCGACGACGCCCGCTACCTGGGCGTGGTGGGCGCCTATTTCGACCGCATCGCAAAGGAGCTGGCATGACCGAAAAAGCCACCATGGAGGCGCTGGCGCGCCTGGTGCCCGAAGGCAGCCGCGTGCTCGACCTGGGCTGCGGCGACGGCGCCATGCTCGACTACCTGCAGCGCACGCGCGGCTGCAGTGGCTACGGCGTGGAGATTGCTGACGCCAACGTGCTCGCCTGCACGCGCCGGGGCGTCAACGTCATCCAGCTCAACCTGGACGAAGGCCTGGCCATTTTTGAGGACAATTCCTTCGACGTGGTGCTGCAGATCGACACCCTGCCCCACCTGCGCAACGCCGAGGTCATGCTGCGCGAGACGGCCCGCGTGGGGCGCGCGGGCATCGTCGCCTTCCCCAACTTTGCGCACTGGCCCAACCGCCTGTCGGTGCTGCGCGGGCGCATGCCGGTTACGCGCCGCCTGCCCTACCAGTGGTACGACACGCCCAACATCCGCGTCGGCACGTACAAAGACTTTGAGGTGCTGGCCAGCAAGAACGCGCTGCGCATCCTGGATTCCTTCGGCCTGCACGAAGGCGAAACCGTGCGCTGGCTGCCCAATGCGCGCGCTGGCACGGCCGTGTTCCATTTCGAACGCTCTGCATAAAATCCCCCCATGACCTTCCTTGACATGCTGCGCGATGCGGCCGCACGCAACCAGTCCATGCTCTGCGTGGGGCTGGACCCCGAACCCACGCGCTTCCCCGCCGACATGCAGGGCGACGTGCGCAAGATCTACGACTTCTGCGCCGCCATCGTGGACGCCACGGCCGACCTGGTGTGTGCCTTCAAGCCGCAGATTGCCTACTTTGCCGCGCACGGTGCCGAGGACCAGCTTGAGCGGCTGATGCAGCACATGCGTGCCAATGCGCCGCACATCCCGGTGATTCTGGATGCCAAGCGCGGCGACATCGGCTCGACCGCCGAGCAGTACGCCCGCGAGGCGTTCGAGCGCTATGGTGCTGATGCGGTCACGCTCTCGCCCTTCATGGGGTTTGATTCGGTCGAGCCCTACCTGCAATACCCCGGCAAGGGCGCTTTTTTGCTGTGCCGCACCTCTAACCCGGGTGGCGATGACTTCCAGAACCAGCGCCTGGCCAGCGTGGACGGCCAGCCCCTGCTGTACGAACACATTGCGCGCCTGGCGCAGGGCCCGTGGAACAAAAATGGCCAGCTCGGCCTGGTGGTGGGCGCCACCTACCCGGCCGAGATCGAACGCGTGCGCGCGCTTGCGCCGCAGGTGCCGCTGCTCATTCCTGGCGTGGGTGCCCAGGGCGGCGACGCTGCCGCCACGGTGCGCGCGGGCTGGCGGGCGGATGGCCCGATCATCGTCAACTCGTCCCGCGCCATCCTGTACGCCAGCAACGGCGCCGATTTTGCAGCCGCTGCACGGCGCGAAGCGCAGCGCACGCGGGACCTGCTGCAGGCTGCGATTCCCTAAACACCCCCCTTGTCGCTTTGCGCCTTCCCCCCGCTCTCGCAGCGCTGTGCGATGCGGGCAAGGGGACGCCGCCAGCGCCCGCACGTGGGAATACTGGCGGCCCTTGCGCGGGAGCCCTGGCCTGGGGCGCGCCAGTGTCATGCGCCGCGGGTGCAGCGTTCGCGCAATGGATCACTCAAGTCATTAAAAACAGGAGCTGGTAGCGCTGGTGGATACTGGGTTTCAGCAATATTTAATGCTGTAAACCAATAAATACAAGCGCAAACAGCTCCTGATTTGCTAGCGAATGCGCTGGGGCGACAGCGCCGCTGCTTCTACGCCCTGCGCGGTGAGCGTGGCGTCCAGGGGCTCGCCCAGGGCCAGGTTGCGCGCCAGAAGCGCGTAGCCCGGCGCGCTCTGGATACCGTAGCCACCCTGCGCCGCCACCCACAACAGCCCTTCGACCTGCCCGTCCCAGCCGATCACCATGTCGCCGTCGGGTACGAACGAGCGCAGCCCTGCCCAGGTGTGCGAGGGGCGGCGGATCTGCAGCTGCGTCATCTGCTCGATGTGGAAGATGCCGGTGGCCACGTCGATCTCCTCGGGCACCACGTCGTGCGGGTAGGTGGGGTCGGCGTTGGCGGGTGAGCCCAGCAGCTGGCGCGCGTCGGGCTTGATGTAGAAACTCTCGTCCACGGCAATGATGGCGGGCAGGCGGGGCAGGTCCAGGCCGTCGGGCGCCGGGAAGGTAAAGGCCGTGCGGCGGCAGGGCGTGAGGCCAATGGGCGCGGCCCCCGCCATCTGGCCCACCACGTCGGCCCAGGCCCCGGCGGCATTGACCACAGTGCGCGCCTGCACGCGGCTGCCGTCGGTCAGGGTGATCGTCCACAGGCCATCGGCGCGGGTCAGCGCCATGACCTCGGCATGGGTGCGCACCGCGCCGCCCCGCTGGCGCAGGCCACGCAGGTAGCCCTGGTGCAGGGCGTGCACGTCCATGTCCGCCGCGCCGGATTCGGCCAGGCCACCGCCCAGTGCCTCCAGGCGCAGGCAGGGTGCGCGTTCCACCATTTCGGTGGGGCTCAGGCGCTGCAGGCTGGGCGAATGGGTGTGCAGCTCTTGCCAGGTGGCTTCCAGCAGGTCCATCTGTTCGGACCCGGCGATGTAGAGCACGCCGCGCGGTGAGAGGAGGGGGCTGTCGGCAAAACCCGGTGGCGGCTGGTCGAGGAAGGCCCGGCTGGCGCGGGTCAGGGCCCGTATCTGCGGTGTGCCATAGGTCTCCAGGAACAACGCGGCCGAGCGCCCCGTGGTGTGGTAACCGGGCTGCGACTCGCGTTCCAGCAGCAACACGCTGGCGTGGCCAGCCAGCTGCCAGGCCACGCTGGCCCCGGCCATGCCGGCGCCGATGATGGCGAAATCAAGCGTTTCCATGGGGAGTCTCCTGAGGTCGTGGGGCGCTGGCCGCTGGTGACGGTGCGCGCCCGCGTTGCAGAAACACAGCGTACTCCGAATCGGGCACCAACAGCCCGCCCGTGGTCCACACCAGGTGGGTGGCCTGCGCCATGTGGGGTGCAAGGTTTTGTGCCTGCAGCCAGGCGCGGCCTTCGGCGGTGCCGGTCAGCATGCCGGGGCCCGAGAACCCCGCGGCTGCCGACGGTTCGATGCGCAGCCCGGCCGCATCGTGGGCCAGCGCCAGGTGCGCAAACAAGGGCTCGTCCTGCACCGTGTAAATGCCCGAGAGCAGCGGCTGCATCAGCAGCGCCGCCAGCAGCGAGGCCCGGGGCACGGCCAGGCCGTCGGCCTCGGTCCGGTTGGTCAGGCCCCAGTCATACACGCTGGGGTGGTCGTGCGGCCCGGTCAGCATCTGCACCAGAAAACAGGGCGACTGCACCGGCTCGGCAAAGAAGCAGTGCACATGTGGCCCGAACAGCTGGCGCAGGCCAAAGGTGATGCCCGCCGGTGCGCCGCCCACGCCGCAAGGCAGGTAGACGAACAGCGGGTGCGTGGCATCCACCTGCACACCGGCCTGGGCCAGTTGGGCCTGCAGCGCCGGGGCCGCAGCGCTGTAGCCGCACAGCAACGAGAGCGAGCGCTCGTCGTCCACAAAATGGCAGAACGGGTCGGTTGCGGCCTGGGCGCGGCCGGCGGCCACGGCCTTCTCGTAGTCGCCCGCGTGCTCCACCACCTCCACGCCGCGCAAGCGCAGGCGGTCTTTCTTCCATTCCTTGGCCTCCAGCGACATGTGCACCACGGCACGAAAGCCCAGGCGAGAGGCTGCCACGCCTATCGACAGGCCCAGGTTGCCCGTGGAGCCCACGGCGACCTGGTAGCGCGCAAACAGGGCCCGCGCGGCGGGCTCTGCCAGGGCGCGGCAGTCGCCCCCGGGCGCCACCAGGCCGTGCTGCAGCGCCAGCCCTTCGGCAAATTCCAGTACCTCGTGGATGCCGCCGCGCGCCTTGATGGAACCGGCCACGGGCAGGCTGTGGTCGCACTTGACCCACAGGGCGCCGTCCTGCGGGGCCAGCCCCAGGGCATGGCCCAGGGCGGGTGCCGACACCAGGGGCGACTCGATCACGCCGCCGCTGGCCTGCAGCTCGGGGAACAGCGTAGCCAGCAACCCGGCAAAGCGCGCAAAGCGCTGGCGGGCGGCCTGCATGTCCTGCACACCCACCAGCGCCGTGCCCACGGACAGTTGTGGTGCCACCGTGGCGCTGCGGCCCGGGTTCGTCCACAGGCAGGGCTGTGCGGCGCGCAGGCGGTCTTGCAGGCTGATAGGTGGGGAAGGGAGGGTCATGAAAACTAATATTTTGATAGCTGCTAACGCAATACCAGTAAGCGCTGGATGTCTATTTCATACCAAATCTTGGCCCCAGTGCCACGCAGCCCAGCGCGGCCACCACGCAGGCCGTGCCCGCCCATTGCCAGGCCGTCACCACCTCGCCCAGCACCAGCAGCCCTGAGGCCAGACCGACCACCGGCACGCCCAGGCTGAACGGTGCCACGCGGTTGGCCGGGTAGCGCGTAAGCAGCCGCGTCCACAGGCCGTAGCCGACGATGGTGGCGGCCCAGCCCAGGTAGGCGACCGAGCCCCAGGCCACCGCAGGCAGTGCGGCCCAGGTCTGCCAGTGCAGCCACTGGCTGGCGTTGGCGTCGGTGGCGGCCGAGAGGGCGATGAACGGCAGTATCGGCACCAGGCTGCTCCAGGCCACGAAGGACAGCGGGTCATACCCCGGCGAGGCCTTGAGCGCCAGGCGCGAAATGATGTTGGACACTGACCACGACGCCGCCGCACACAAGGTGAGCACGATGCCGATCAGCGTGGCACCACCCGCGCCGCCGGTCTGCGGGCCCACGAAGTTCATGCCAAAGCACACCAGGCCGATGGCGGCCAGCCCCATGCCCAGCAGCAGCGGGCGGTTGGGGGTTTCGCGCAGCGCGGCAAAGGCGAACAGGGCGGTGAAGAACACCTGCGTCTGCATCAACACACTGGCCAGCGCGGCCGTCATGCCCAGCTTGAGGGCAAAAAACCCAAAGCTGAACTGCCCCACGCCCTGGAACAGCCCAAACAGCAACACCCAGCGCCAGTGCAGCCGCGGCGGGCGCACCAGCAGCACCATGGGCAACGCGGCAAAGGCATAGCGCACGGCGCCCAGTTGGAACGGCGTGAAGTGGAGCAAACCCCATTTCATGGCGATGAAGTTCAGCCCCCAGATGACCACCACGGCCAGGGCGCTGAATAGATCCATGGCGCCCATGGGGCGGTGCGAATGGGGCATGGGGGCGAGTGTCAGGCTGCGCGCGCGGCGTCGATGTGGGCGCGTACCTGCTCGGCCAGTGCCATGTCACCGGGCGTCTGGGGGTTCCATGTGTCTACGGGGCGCGGGTGGTCAGCGCCGTCCACCGCGACGTAGACGGTGGCGCAGCGCAATACCTGCTGCATGGGGCTGCCCGGCAGCGCACCGCGGTACACCTCGACGGCGATACCCATGCTAGTGGTGCGTGTGTAGGCCAGCCGGGCCTGCACTTCCACCAGATCGCCCATCAGAATGGGGTGGGCAAACTGCGCTCCGCTGACCAGTGCCGTCACACAGGAGCCCTTGGCCCAGCCGGTAGCGCAGGCCAGGCCGGCCTCGTCCACCCAGCGCAGCACCGTGCCCCCGCTGACTTTGCCCGAGGCATGGATGCCGTCATTGTGTGATGCCATGAAGCGCAGTGTGATGGAGTGCATGGGGCTGTCCTCGGGTGGGCCGAAAAGCGGCGTTGGCCCCATTATGGGGGGCCGTCATAAGCGTACGTTGTTTATATGAAAAAGAGAGCACCTAACGCTTGTTCCACAAGCGCTAGAGCCCATTTTCAATCCAAACTCAAATACCGCCGCAAATACTGGCCTGTGTGGCTGGCCGGATTCGCCGCCACATCCTCCGGCGTGCCCTGCGCCACCACGGTGCCGCCCCCGGCGCCGCCCTCGGGGCCCATGTCGATGATCCAGTCGGCCGTCTTGATGACGTCCAGGTTGTGCTCGATGACGACGATGGTGTTGCCCGCGTCGCGCAACTGATGCAACACCTTGAGCAGCAAATCAATGTCGGCAAAGTGCAGGCCGGTGGTGGGCTCGTCCAGGATGTAGAGCGTGCGGCCCGTGTCGCGCTTGCTCAGTTCCTGCGCCAGCTTGACGCGCTGGGCCTCGCCGCCCGAGAGGGTGGTGGCGCTCTGGCCCAGGCGGATATAGCTCAGGCCCACATCGAGCAGGGTCTGCAGCTTGCGCGCAATGGTGGGCACGTCCTTGAAGTAGGCGTGCGCGTCTTCCACCGTCAGCTCCAGAATTTGCGCAATGTTCTTGCCCTTCCATTGCACTTCCAGTGTTTCGCGGTTGTAGCGCTGGCCATGGCAGATGTCGCAGGGTACGTACACGTCGGGCAGAAAGTGCATCTCCACCTTCACCACGCCGTCGCCCTGGCAGGCCTCGCAGCGGCCGCCGGCGACGTTGAAGCTGAAACGTCCGGGGCCGTAACCGCGTTCCTTGGCGGTGTTCACCTCGGCCATCAGCTCGCGGATCGGCGTGAACAGGCCGGTGTAGGTGGCGGGGTTACTGCGCGGCGTGCGGCCAATGGGCGACTGGTCCACGTTGATGACCTTGTCGAAATACTCGATGCCCTCGATGGCTTCGTGCGCGGCGGGTTCGTCATGCGCGCGGTACAACTGCCGGGCCACGGCGGCGTACAGTGTGTCGTTGACCAGCGTGCTCTTGCCCGAGCCGGAAACGCCGGTCACGCAGGTCAGCAAGCCCACGGGGAAGTCCACGCTCACGTTTTGCAGGCTGTGGCCCGTGGCGCCCACCACGCGCAGCGCCTGCAGGTCGCCCTGGCGCGCCTCGTGTGCGGCCATGCGCTCGGCGCGCTTGCGGCTGGCCTCGGTGACCGGAAAGCGCGACTTGCCTTCTGCACGGGCTACCGGCGCGGTGGCGGCCACCACCGGCAGCCAGGCGGTGCGCCGACGTGGCACCGGAATGCTGCGCGTGCCCGCAAGGTACTGGCCGGTGAGGGAGTCGGGGTGGTTGCGCACGGCATCAAAATCGCCCTGCGCCATTACGCGCCCACCATGCACCCCGGCGCCGGGGCCCATGTCGATGATCTGGTCGGCCGCGCGCATCATGTCTTCGTCGTGCTCGACCACGATCACGCTGTTGCCAATGTCGCGCAGGTGTTTGAGCGTGCCGATCAGGCGATCGTTGTCGCGCTGGTGCAGGCCGATGCTGGGTTCGTCCAGCACATACATCACGCCCGTCAGGCCCGAGCCGATTTGCGACGCAAGACGAATGCGCTGCGCCTCGCCACCCGAGAGCGTCTCGGCACTGCGGTCCAGGCTCAAATAATTCAGGCCCACGTCGTTCAAGAACTGCAGGCGCGTGGCGATCTCGCGCACCACTTTGTCGGCAATCTCGGCCTTGGCGCCGCTGAGCTGCAGGCTGGCGAACCAGGCGTGCGCCTCGTTCAACGTGGCGTGGCTGACCTCGTAAAGCGCACGGGACTGGGCGCCTTCGCCCACGCGCACATGGCGCGCCTCGCGGCGCAGGCGGGCGCCTTGGCAGTCCGGGCAGGGCTGGGTGCTGCGGTAACGGGCCAGGTCTTCGCGCACCACGGTCGAGTCGGTCTCGCGGTAGCGCCGCGTCATGTTGGGCAGGATGCCTTCGAACGGGTGCTTCTTGACGACGGACTTGCCCTTGGAGGCCCCGCTGTCCAGGATGTAGCTAAAGGCAATGTCTTCCTCGCCCGAGCCGTGCAACACGGCATGCTGCACCGGGGCGGGGAGTGATTCGAAGGGCGCTTCGACATCGAAGTCGTAGTGCCGCGCCAGGCTTTCGAGCATGGCGAAGTAGTAGCCGTTGCGCCGGTCCCAGCCCTTGATGGCGCCGCTGGCCATGCTCAGGCTGGGGAAGGCCACTACGCGCGCCGCATCGAACACCTCGCGCTGGCCCAGGCCGTCGCAGGACTGGCAGGCGCCCATGGGCGAGTTGAAAGAGAACAGGCGGGGTTCGAGCTCGCCCAGGGAATAGCTGCACACCGGACAGGCAAATTTGGCGCTGAACAGGTGTTCCTGGCCCGTGTCCATCTCCAGCGCCAGCACCCGGCCACCGGCGTCCTGGCCGCCTGCGCGCAGGGCCGCTTCAAAACTCTCGGCCAGGCGCTGCTGCAGGTCGGGCCGCACCTTGACGCGGTCGATGACGACGTCGATGTTGTGTTTTTCGGTCTTTTTGAGCGCGGGCAGGTTGCTGTGCTCGTAAATCTGGCCATCGACCCGAAAACGCACATACCCCTTGGCCTGCATCTCGGCGAACAATTCGGTGAACTCGCCCTTCTTCTCGCGGGCCAGCGGGCCCAGGATCATCAGCTTGGTGTCTTCGGGCAGGGCCAGTACGGTGTCCACCATCTGGCTCACGGTCTGCGAGGCCAGCGCAAGGTCGTGGTCGGGGCAGTAGGGCGTTCCGGCGCGGGCAAACAGCAGGCGCAGGTAGTCGTGGATCTCGGTCACCGTGCCCACGGTGGAGCGCGGGTTGTGGCTGGTGGCCTTCTGCTCGATGCTGATAGCGGGCGACAGGCCTTCGATCAGGTCGACATCAGGCTTGTCCAGGCGCCCGAGAAACTGCCGCGCATAGGCCGACAGGCTTTCCACATAGCGGCGCTGGCCCTCGGCGTACAGCGTGTCGAAGGCCAGGCTTGATTTGCCCGAGCCCGAAAGGCCAGTCACCACCACGAGCTGGTTGCGCGGGATGTCCAGGTCGATGTTCTTGAGGTTGTGCGTGCGTGCGCCTCGTATGCTGATGCGCGCCTGCTGGCGCAGCACTTCAGCCAGGGGGCGGCCTTGCGCGGGCGCTTCGTCGTCGGGGCGGGTGGGGGGCAAAGGGTTCACGGTGGGCGCGCAGCACGCAGAAGGAAAACTCTCCATGATAGTCACAAGGGGACTTCGGGGCGCGCCCCACCCGACTTGGGCCGGATCGCGGACAATCAGGGTTTTCACCATCGCCGTCCCGCCTGCTGTCGGCGCCGCACCGCGTGTCCGAGTCCACCGTGTCCCCACCTGCCGCTTCTTCCTCCGCCGTCCCGGCCCGGCCCGGGCGCGCCAAAGACCCCGCCACTACCATGACCGCGCTGGAGCGCCGCTCCAGCTTTAGCTTGGCGCTGATCTTTGCGCTGCGCATGCTGGGCCTGTTTCTCGTGCTGCCCGTGTTTGCCCTGGAAGCGCACAAGTACCCCGGCGGTGACGACCCGGCCCTCGTCGGTCTTGCGATGGGCATCTATGGCCTCACGCAGGCCGTGTTGCAGTTGCCGCTGGGCATAGCATCCGACCGGTTTGGCCGCAAACGCATCATCGTGGCCGGTTTGCTGGTTTTTGCTGCGGGCAGTCTGCTGGCGGCCCTGGCCGATAGCGTCACCGGCCTGCTCGTAGGACGGGCGATACAAGGGGCTGGCGCGGTATCGGCCGCCGTCACCGCCTTGCTGGCGGACCAGACACGCGACGGCGTGCGTACCAAATCCATGGCGCTGGTGGGAGGCAGCATCGGCCTGATGTTTGCCGTGGCCCTGGTGGCCGCACCCTTGCTGACGGCGAAGGTCGGCCTGGCGGGCCTGTTTGGCCTGACCTGCGCGCTGGCGCTGGCCGGCATTGCCGTGGTGCTGTGGTGGGTACCGCCCGAGACAGGCCACGCCGGACAGGGGCCGCGCGGCAGCCTGGCCGAAGTCTTCAGGAACCCCGACTTGCTGCGCTTGAACCTGGGCGTTTTTACCCTGCACACGGTGCAGCTCTCGATGTGGGTGGCTGTGCCCGCCATGCTGGTACAGGCTGGCCTGGGTCGCGCCGACCATTGGCAGGTGTATCTGCCAGCGGTGGTGCTGTCCTTCGTGGCCATGGGCGGGCTGTTTGCGCTGGAGCGGCGCGGTCATCTGCGCGGCGCACTGCTGGGCGCCATGGCCCTCATCTTGCTCGTGCAAGGGGGCCTGGGGTTGCTGGCGGCCAGTGGTGGCACGCCTACGCTGTGGCTGCTGGGGCTGCTGCTGTTCGTCTTCTTCTGCGGTTTCAATGCGCTGGAGGCCAGCCAGCCCAGTCTGGTCTCGCGCATGGCGCCGCCCCAGGTGCGCGGCGCGGCCCTGGGCACCTACAACACCTTGCAGTCACTGGGGTTGTTTGCGGGCGGCGCCCTGGGCGGCGCCCTGGTCAAGTGGGCCGATGTTCCCACCCTGTTTGCCGTGACCGGGGCACTGTGCACGGTGTGGCTGGTACTGGGCTGGGGGCTGCATCCGGTGCCCCGGCAGGGCAGCGACGGCGGGCACTGACCGTTCAGGCTGCAGGCGGTGGTGAGGGCGGGGGCGTGGCCGCTGGCGGCGCGGTCACCCCGGCCACCATGTACAAGGCCAGGGTTTCGTAAAGCGGGCGTGCCAGCATGCGCGAGACCAGGCTGGCCAGCATGGCCGAGGCCATCAGGCTGAGCACCATGGCGTGGCCATCCACCATTTCCATCACGATGATGAAGGCTGTCAGCGGTGCCTGCGTGACCGCCGCCAGAAAGGCAGCCATGCCCATGGCAATGAGCGCCGGGGCAATGTCCGCCCCCGCCAGCAGTGACACGTTGTGCCCCACCCCTGCGCCAATGGAAAGCGAGGGCGCAAAGATACCGCCCGGCACGCCACACCAGGCGGCCAGCCAGGTGGCAATGAACTTGAGCGTGACGTAGAACGACGGCACGTCGGCGTGGCCTTCCAGCATGTGCTTGACAGCCTCGGAGCCCGCGCCAAAGGTGGCGCCCCCCGTCACCAGACCGATCACCGCAATGGCCAGCCCGCCCCCTGCCGCAAAGCGCACCGGAAAACGTGCGCGCAAGCGGTTCATGCGCTCGGGCGAACCCGTGAGCGACGCCGCCATGAGCTTGGCAAATAGCCCGCCCAACACGCCGCAGGCCAGCACCACCATCAGGCCGGGCAGCAGGGCGTCCCAGCCCAGGCGCGTCACCTGGATCACGCCAAAATAGCTCCGGTTTCCAAAGGCGGATACCCCCATCAGACCGGCCAGAACAATGGCGGTGATGATCAGGCCGCTGCTGCGCGATTCGAGCTTGCGCGAGAGCTCTTCGATGGCAAACACCACCCCCGCCAGGGGCGCATTGAAGGCCGCCGCAATCCCCGCCGCGCCACCAGCCACCAGCAAGCCGTGGCCCGTGATGCCCGAATGCGGCCCGAGCCAGCGGCGCGCATGCTGCATCACTCCGGCGGCCACCTGCACCGAGGGCCCCTCGCGTCCGATCGACAGACCCGCCAGAAAGCCCGCCCCGCCCAGCACGATTTTGGCCACCGTCAGCCGAAGCGAGACAAAACGGCTGCGCTGCGTGTCGTCCACCGCCGGGTCCAGCGCGGCCATGACCTGTGGAATGCCCGATCCCGCAGCCCCGGGCGCAAAGCGGCGCGTGGCCCAGACGATGGCCGCCGTGCAGGCCGGTGTCCACAACAGCACCGCCCATCCGCCCTGCCAGTGCAGGATGCGTTCGAACTGCGCAAAAGCCCAGTCGGCCAGCAGGGTGAAGGCCACCACGCTCAGGCCCGCGGCAATGGCATAGGCCAGCACGATACTGCGGTCCACCCACAATCGACCGTTCGCCAGTTCGTTTTGAAGGTTCTTCAGGAAATCGGGTTGGCGGTGCATGGGCGGCTCAGACAAAGGGGCTACAGGGAGCAGCCTTTTCAACCTAGAAACGGCAGTTGGATGCGTACGCCGGTGCCGTGCTCAGGGAGCCAGGCAAGGCGAGACGACGCGGCGGGCCCCTGCCCGCAAGGAGAAACAACGCCGCATGGCGCCCTGAGCACGGTGCTGGCGGGTGCATAGCGCTCTCACCCATCAGGTGAACGTCATTGGAGCCATCAACAATAGCTTTCATGCGGCTTAGCAAGAGATACAAAGCGGTCAACTGCCGTTTCTAGGTTCATTGTGGCACGCATGTGCAGCGGGGGCCGGATGGGGCACAATTGCGCGCTTGAATCCGCGTTTTCGCACTGGCCGTAGTGCCGTTTCTTTTTCTTCATTCTCTACAGGCCCCACACCATGGCATCCGTGAACAAAGTCATCATCGTCGGCAACCTGGGCCGCGATCCCGAAATGCGCACATTCCCCAGTGGCGACCAGGTGGCCAACGTCACCATTGCCACCACCGACAAGTGGAAGGACAAGCAGAGCGGCGAGATGCGCGAAGCCACCGAGTGGCACCGCGTCGTGTTTAACGGCCGCCTGGCCGAAATCGTGGGCCAGTACCTGCGCAAGGGCTCGCAGGTGTATGTCGAAGGCAGCCTGCGCACGCGCAAATGGACCGATCAGGCCGGTGTGGAAAAGTTCAGCACCGAAATTCGTGCCGACCAGATGCAGATGTTGGGCAGTCGCCAAGGCATGGGCGGACAAGGCAGCGGTGGCCAGCAAGGTGGCGGCTACGATGATGGTGGTTACGGCGGTGACCCGAGCGGTGGCTTTGACCAGGCCCCCCGCCGCGCCGCGCCCCCCCCTGCGCCTGTGCCTGCGCGTCCGGCAGCGCCTGCTCCGCAGCGTCCTGCGCCAGCCCCCGTCGCCCAGCCCCCCCGCGCGGCTTCAGGGTTTGACGATATGGATGACGATATTCCGTTCTGATCGCGGCGCTCCAGAGGAGGCGTCGAGCGCGGTGTCCAGCCCACGCCGCGTCGAAGAGCGCCTGCTGCTTTATGCTCATCCCGGCTGAATCCGACCAAACCCTGCGCCGCTGGCGACTTATCCTGGGGCGCTACGCTGCCAAGTCCATGGGCGGCGTATCTATGGGCGGCGAAGACTGGAAGCTCGACCAAGCCCTGGAATACCTCTATGGCCGCGAATACGATGGCCGTGGCGTTTCCAGGCCTGCAGCAGGGCCGGGTTCGCTCGACCCCAGTCAACTGCGCGCCATTGACTGGCTCAACCGCTCACGCAAGCTGTTTCCGCAAGAGGTCTTTGAGCGCATGCAGACGCAAGCGATCGACCGCTACCAGCTCACCGAGTTGCTCAAAGACCCAGAGGTGCTGCGCTCGATGGACGCCACGCCCGGCCTGGCCAAGGCGCTGCTGGGCATGCGCGGGCGGCTGTCGGGCACCATGCGCGATGCCGTGCGCGAAGTGATCCAGAAGACGGTGGACGACATTACCCGCCGCCTGAAGAACGACTTTGTGAATGCGCTGGTGGGACGACGCAACCGGCAGCGGCGCTCACTCGTGCCCAACGCGCAGAACTTTGACGCGCGCGCCACCATTGCCGCCAACCTGAAAAACTACAGTGCCGAGCGCGGACAACTCGTCATCGAGCGCCCGCTGTTCAACGCCCGTGTCAAACGCAACTTGCCCTGGGACGTGGTGCTATGCGTGGATCAGAGCGGTTCGATGATGGATTCCGTCATTTACAGCGCGGTCATCGCGGGGATCATGCACTCTCTGCCTGCAGTGCGGGTGAAGCTGGTGGTGTTTGATACCAGCGTGGTCGATCTGACGCACCTTGCGTACGACCCGGTAGAGGTCCTGCTCACCGTGCAGTTGGGCGGCGGCACCGACATCGGCCGTGCGGTGCAGTATTGCGAGTCGCTTATTGGCAACCCACAGCGCACGGTATTCGCGCTCATCAGCGACTTTGAGGAAGGCGCTGCCCCCGCGCCGCTGCTGGCCGCCGTGCAGCGCATGGCCCAGAGCCGGGTCAAGTTGCTGGGCCTGGCTGCGCTGGATGAGTCGGCCAACCCGGTGTACGACCGCCAGATGGCCCAACGTCTGGCCAACCAGGGCATGCATGTGGCCGCCCTCACACCCACCCACTTTGCGCAGTGGCTTGCAGAGGTGATGAACTGAAACCGTGTGAGCGAGACCACCATGCCCTGGATTGATGCCTACCGCTCCTACGACGACGACACCCTTGCGGCCTTGGCCAGTACAGGCTTGCTGCGCCGCGCCGCCAAGGATGTGGAGGCGGGCAGGGTGCAGTGGCTCGAACAGGGCGACAGCACCGGTGTCGTGCAGTCCGATGGGCAGCGCGTACGGCTCGATGCGCGTGGGCCCCAGCAGGCGCGCTGTGACTGCCCTGCGCCAGCCATGTGCAAACACATCCTGGGGGCTGCCCTGTGGCTGCGTGGGCTACCAGCGTCTGCACCAGCCACCGTGCCCGCCGGTGCGGCTGAAGATGAGCACGACACCGCACATCCCATCGTGCCTGGCCCGCATGAGCCCCAACCTGGCGATCCCCTGGCCGAAGTGATGGCCCTGGCCAGCACTGCGCTCTTCAAGGCCGCAGGCATTGCTGCTGTACGGCGGGCCGCACAGGCCTTGCCCTGCGGGGTGGAGTGGCGCGTGCAGGCCGGCACGCTGATCATTGACCTGCCTGACCTCGGCGCCACCTGCCGATGGATCGTGCACGCGGGTTTTGAAGGCATGGTGTCGGAGGTTCCTACGCACGAACGCAAGGCGGTGCACCTGATGGCACTGGCCGCGCTGAGACTGGCGCAGGGCCAACCTCTCGCTTGGCCCGAGGGCATGGCTGCTGGCGCCGCCGCGCACACCGGCACACCGCCTACGACCCCACTGAGCCAACGCGAGAGCGTCTTTGTGGGGCAGGTCGAGGCCCTGCTGCACGAGCTGCTCACCGGTGGGCTGTCACATGTGAGCGAGCAGGCCAGCGGAAGGCTGCTGGCGCTCAACATGTCGGCCCGGGGCGAAGGCTTGCCGCGCCTGGCGGCACTGCTGCGCAATTTGGGCGGCATGGTGGACTGGCTGGTGCGGCGTGACCACCGCGCACTGGAGCGCGATGCGCTGGCGTTGATGGCGCACATCCAGGCACTGTGCGATGCCTTGCGCGCAGAGCCTCCGACAGACACCCGCGAACCCGGTGCACTGGCTGCAGCCTTGCGCGGGCGGACACGCCGTGAGTTTGGCTCCACCGACACACTGGATCTGCTGCCCCTGGGGGGCTACTGGTGGCAGACCCTGGGCGGCGCACGCGGACTCACTCTGGGATTCTGGGAAGTGGGCGCGCAGCGGCTGCTGCAGGCGACGCTGGCCCGGCCCGATGCAAGCGACCTGGGTTTTAATCGCCACAGCGCCTGGAACACGCACGCCGTCTGGCCCGGCGCGGGCGCTGCGCATCAGCTGTGCCTGGCCCCGTTGCGGCTGGAGCAGCCCCGGCTGGCCGACGACGATCGCCTCGCGCTGGCGGGCAACGCACGCGCACAGGCGCAGCCCGCATGGCGCGCGGACGACCCGCGCCTGGCCCACCTGGGCTGCAGCCTGTGGAGTGCGCTGACCGACCGACTGGCCGCGGCCACGGGACTCACCGGCGATGCACTGGACACCCTGGTGCTGCGCCCCGCAGCCACGCAGCCCCCCCGCATCGACGAAGCCCGCCAGGAGCTGCACTGGCCAGTGCAAGACGAGGTCGGCGAGTGGCTGCGACTGACCGTGCCTGTGAGCGAACCCACGGCCCAGCGAATCGACAACCTCGAGCGCCTGTGTGCGCGCGGCGCAGCCGTGCATGCCGTGGTGGTGCGGATTGAGCGCACGGGCTCGGCTACGCTGCTCGTGCCGGTGGCGGTGCTGTCCACCACCCCCCAGGGCACCGTGGCCCCGGTGTCGCTCGACTTTGCGGCCGAGCCTGCGCGCCCAAGCCCCATGGCCGAGCGCATCCTGCGCATGCTGCAGTTGCGCCGCGAACAGCGAATGGCCCCAGCAACCACCGCTCCCACCTTGTCGATGCGGCTGCTGGCCCCTGTGCTGGATGTACTCGATACCCAGGCTGCCACCGGCCGTGTGGCGTTGACCAGCGCACAGCGCGCGCAACTGCAGCAGGCTTTGCCTGCCATCGCGTCGGTAGGCCTGCGCAGCGTGGAAGCCGCCCTGCTCCAGCACTGCACCGCCAGCAGCGCCGCCAGCATCCTGCGCCTGCACTGCCTGTGCCAGTGGACGCTGGAACTTGATGGTTTGCCCACAGCGGCTTTAAGCTAAAGAATCCCCTACCGCATGCGGTTGTTGCGTTACAAGCTATTACATTGATAGCGGCAATAGTTCACGCTTGCCGCAGCTGAGTCAACGCCAGGAGCCTTCGCCACTGCCAGAATACGGCCCTCCACTGCGACGCGAAGGACACCCATGGGATTGCTCAACAAGATAGTGAAGGCCGTGACCGGGCGCTCGGATGAGCGCCAGCCGAGCGACCTCACCATCCAACAGCAGGACCTGCTGCGCCAGGCCCTGGAGCCCCTGGACAAAGCCGCAGAAGGCCTTGCTGACAAAGCCTTGGCGTTTGTCACCGAGGGCACGCAAGAGATAGTGCTGATCGCGATGCAATCGCCCTATGCCATCGAGCCGGGGCAGCTGCTGGGCGCGCCAGGCCGCCTGCGCTGGAGTTTTAGTCTTTGGGACAATTCCCCCCTGGAGGCTCTGGGTACGAAAAGCCTGGTCGCCCGCGGCGCCCTGTATTCGTCCATTACGGCAGCCACGCCCCCCCTGGCCGAGCTGGTGCGCCTAGGCAAACTTCTGGCTGCCGCCGATGCGGGAAAATCGCTGGAGCATCCGGGCGCCCCCGTGCCGCACTGGGTGCAGTACCTTGTCAACGACGCACTGCACGCCAGCTTCAAGGACGGCGGCAAAAAACCCGACCTCTCCAAGGCGCGTCCCGCATGGACCGTGCAGCTGCTGGCCCAGCTGCTGGCGCACGACGGACTGGATCCCTCCCTGGCACTGCAGGTGGTGTTTGAGCGCAAGAACCTCGACAGCTACTACCACGACCGGCTCGACGGACTGCTGAACGCGTCCGCCGTCACCGACTACATGCGCGCGCACCCCGATGCCGTGCGCGCGCTGCTGCGTCAGCTGTCGGCCGCCGGGCGCACCCAGCTCGCGCAGCGCATGGGCAAAGACCAATCCCTGAGCAGTACCTTTGCCGCCGAACTCGTTGCGCTGGCCGTAGACGGCAGCAAAACCGTACGCACGGAGGCCGTGCTGCACCTGGGGCAGATTGCCGCCAATGACCGCCAGCACTTGTTGACGGTCCTGCTGACCGAGGGCGATACCACGCAACGCACCCAGGCCGCTGACCTGCTGGCGCGCATGCCTGCCGAAGTCTCACTCCCCTTGCTGGAGGCCGCCCTGTCCACCGAAACCAGCAAGCCCGTGCAACAGGGTCTTCGCGCGGCGCTCAACCGCCTGAGCGCGGCCAGCGACGCGAATGAGCAGGAGCTCCCACGCCCCCCTGATTGGACCCCTTTTGCCGACCACCCGCTGGGCGACCAGGCCCTGGCGCTGTTGCAGGCCAATCTGGTCGAACTGGTCGAGCGCGCAAGCAAGGGGGCCGCAGAAGAGATCAACGACAACAAAACCCAGAAACACAGCTCCAGCTGGCGCCAAAAATCCTATGCCAGCCTGTCAAAAATCTCTGACGAGGACCTGCAAGCTGCACTCAAGGTACTCAACGGCCAGGCCAACAAAAAAGACACCCAGCGCATACACAACGGTGCAGTGGCGCAGGTCGTCACTGCAGGCAACAAAATCTACGCCCTGTCTGGGTTTGGTCCAGCGCACCTGATCCGCTGGTTGGCGGTGTTGCGCCAATGGCGCAGCTTCTGGGCCGACGATGGCTTTCAGAAATGGCTGATCCAGCAACCCGCAGGCAGCGTGGACCTGCGCGCGCTGGCCGATTTGCTCAAGCGCTCGAACCTGCCCGTCGAAGACGTGGCCCCCGCGGCGCTGTGCGACTACTGGAACACGCCCTCGGCCGTCGATATGCTACCGCCCGAGCGCATTTGGCCCTTCCTGATGGAGCACCCCCAGTTCATTGATGAAGGTCTGGGCCTGGTTGCGCCGCAGAAACGCGAGCGCCACAGCAGGACCATGGAGCTGGGTGCCACCTTGCGCGCGCTGGCCGTGTTCCCCACTGTCCCGGCGCGCTGGCTGCCTCGTGTGATGGAGTTGGCGCTGGGTGAGGGAAGGACCTACCGCCCCGTGGCGCAGCAAGTGCTCAGCAGCCTGCCCGACATTGGTCGCCGCGTGGTGGATTCGCTCACCCACAGCAAGAGCGAAATTCGCATCGAAGCCGCTCACTGGCTGGCCGATCTGAAGTACACCGCAGCCATCGCTCGGCTGACCCAGGCGCTCGACAAAGAAAGCCGCGAAACCGTGCGCGCCGCTTTCCTGACCACGCTGGAAACCCTGGGCGACGACATCTCTCCCCGCCTGGCCCCCGCTATCTTGCTGGCCGAAGCGAAAAAGGGCCTCAAAGCCAAGCCCCCCGCAGGACTGGCCTGGTTTGCCATGGACGCACTGCCGCCTTGCCAATGGGCCCGCGCCGGGGCCGCTGCACAGGCCGTGGAGCCTGAAATCATCCGCTGGTGGGTGGTGCTGGCCTGCAAGCTCAAGGAGCCCGCAGGCAATGCGCTGCTCAACCGCTACATGGGCCTGCTCGACGCACCCAGCCGCCAGGCCCTGGGCAGCACGGTACTGCGCCAGTTCATCGCGCAGGACACCCGTCACCCGCCGCTTGAAGAAGGCATTGCCTACGCCAACACCCATGCCGCGCAGCGCTACAAGCGATACCAGAGCGGCTACCAGAACGTCAAGCCCGAGTACCGCCAATACTACGAGAGCGACTACGCCAAGTCACCAGAGCAGGTGTTTGAAGAATGCAAGCGCGAGAAGATGGGTGAATACCTGGGCAGTGCGATTGGCGAGAAGGGCATCCTCGCCCTGGCGGCCCACGCACCGAGCCACGAGATCGTGACGCTGCTGCAGCACTACATGCGCGACCACTACCAGCGCCGCGCGCAGATCGAAGCCATGCTCGAGGGTGTAGCCCCGGGCAACGACCCGCTGGTTATCCAGCTGCTGCTGGGCCTGTCGCGCCGCTACCGCACCGCCTCCGTTCAGGCCAAGGCCCGCACGCTGGTGCAAGAGATTGCCGACCGCAACGGCTGGACGCAAGACCAGTTGGCCGACCGCACCATCCCCACCGCTGGGCTCGACGACACCGGCAAGCTGGTGCTTCCCTATGGCGAGCGCAGCTTCACCATGGTGCTCGATGCCGCCATGAAGCCCGAGTTGCGCAACCCCGAAGGCAAGGTCACCAAGGCCTTGCCCGAGCCGCGCCAGAATGACGACCCCGCGCAGATCAAGGAAACCAAGGCGCAGCTGTCCAGCAGCAAGAAGGAGTTGAAGCAGGTGATCGACCTGCAGACCGCTCGACTGTTCGAGGCCATGTGCACTGGCCGCCTGTGGCCGCAGGCCGAGTGGCACGAGTATCTGCAGACCCATCCCATTGCCGGGCGACTGGTGCAGCGCCTGGTGTGGATGGAGCTGGACGAGCAGGGACAGTGCCTGCAGACCTTCCGCCCCACCGAAGACGGCAGCCTCATCAACACCGACGACGACACAGTAGAACTGCGCGAGGGATGCGTGCTGCGCCTGGCCCACGCATCGCTGATGGAGGACGCAACCGCCAACGCCTGGATCAGCCACTTCAAGGACTACAAGCTCACGCCGCTGTTTGCGCAGATGGTCCGCAAGGCGCCATCTCTTGCATTTGTGGACGACAAGGGCGTTTCCGTTCGTGAAATCAAAGACAAAGAGGGCTGGGTGAGCGACACCTTTACGCTGCGCGGCACGTTCACCAAGCTGGGCTACCAGCGCGCGCAGGCCGAAGACGGCGGGTTTTTCTACCAGTACACCAAGGACTTCTCCAGCGTAGGAGTGCGCGTGGTGATCGAGTTCTCGGGCAATTGCCTGCCCGAAGAGAATGTGGCTGCCGCCCTCAAGACGCTGAGCTTCGAAAACAGCAAACAACGCAGCTGGGGCGACCATAGCCTGCCACTGGGCGAGGTACCACCCGTGCTACTGGCAGAAGCCTACGGTGACTACGTGGGTTTGGCCAAAGTGTGCGCTGGCTTTGATGCCGACTGGGAGAAGAAGATGCCCTGGTAATGCGGCGTGGCAGGGCTCAGCGGCTTCTACAACAGGTTGCGACGAGCCCTCCCTACCACTTTGTCCAGTGCGGTCTGTGTGCCACAGCGCCTGGATTTTTTGATGACAGTTCCGCCCGATTCGACAATCATCACGACCTTGTCGGCGTATCCGCTGGCCGGGCGCAGACACTCTGGATCGCAGGGCGGGACATCGCAGTAGAACCCACAGGGGTCTGCCATTCAAACTGTTTTCGATACCACAACCAAAGAAAGAGAGAGGGATTGTTATGCCAGGATTTGTTCGCAAGATTTTAATTTTCATCACCGGTTATGCATGGTTGCTGCTGTTGCTCGGCCCCGGCCTGATTGCCATGTCGGTATACAGCGGCTGGAAGGCCGATGGCGACCACGCCTACACGGCCCGTGAGCAGTTGTCCACCGTAACGGGCAAGGTGATCGAGGCCTCGGAAGTCACCGTCAAGCGCAAGCGCCGCGCCACCAAGCATTACTACCAGATCAACGTGCAGCCCGATGCGGGCGGTGAAGTGCAGAAACTGCGTATTGACCAAAGCACCCCCAAGGAAGTGGTCGGCGCCATGATCGATGAGAAGGTCACCGTGCTGGTGGACAAGAGCGACAACGATGTGGTGTATGAGGCGACCGTGGATGGCCAGGCCTTGATCGGCTACGAAGCCACCAAACAGCGCCTGGTCGCAGAGGCGGCCTCGTCGGCCCGGTCGTTCAGCGGCGCAGGAACGTGGTTCTTTGCCATTTTTCTGACACTGATTGGCGCAGCCGGTGCGTGGTTCAACCGTCAACTGCGCGCGGCCGACGAAGAAGCGCAAGCCGCAACAGCCTGATAGGCAGTGAAAGGGAGAGAGAGGATGCGCACAACGCATTTGCTCCCTGTTTACCAACGACCCAATAGAGGAATAAACCATGACCCCGAACGTACTAACCCCTGATGCACCCGAAGGGGCCCCATTTGAGCGGCGCGACTTTATCGTCTCAACCTACAAGCACCTGGGCGCCGCCATCCTGGCGTTCGTTGTACTGTCTGCGGTGCTGATGATGGCAGGCTTCTCTGGCGCTGCGGCCAAGATGCTGATCGCTAGCGGGAACAAGTTCCTGTGGCTGGGCGTCATGGGCGCTTTCATGCTTGTGGGCTGGCTGGCCTCTCACATGGCCGATAACTCTGAAAATCCCCAGACCCAACTGATGGGGTTGGGCCTGTATGTGATCGCCGAAGGCCTGATCTTCGCGCCGATGTTCGGCATCGCACAGATCGTCGCCCCTGGTGCCATCGGTGCCGCGGCCTTCATCACGTTGCTGCTGGTGAGCGCGCTCACCTGGACCGCGTTCACCTCCAAGACCGATTTTTCCTTCTTGGGCGGCACCCTGAAGGTTGTGGGTCTGGTCGCCTTGGGAACCATCATTGCAGGCGCCATTTTTGGCTTCAAACTGGGCATTTGGTTCTCCGGCATCATGGTTGCGTTTGCTGGCGCCTGTGTGCTGTATGACACCTCCAGGATCATCCGTGACTACCCTGCGGACCGTCCTGCCGGTGCCGCGCTGCATCTGTTTGCGTCCATCGCGCTGATGCTCTGGTACGTGCTGCGTATCCTCATCAGCCTAGCCATCAACGACGACTGATCTGAACGTAATCGTTCTCTCCCCCACAAGCCGGAGCCGTGACTGTTCCGGCTTTTTGCATGGTGGGGGATTGAACATGAAAATGCCTAATTGGCGACCTGTCCATACGGTTCAAGGCAAGACCGTATGAGAGGGGCGCTCTCAAGCCAGGAGCCGCTGTCCTTCAGCATCAGAGCGACCGGTCTGAAGTGCCTGAGGAGAATATCAATTCAGGTCAAAATGGCCTCTACCGCAACACAAATAAGCGCCAATAGCTCTTACTTCGATAGCAAATGACCGCATCAAAACCTGTTGCCCTCACCCCTGCCCACGCACTCATTCAAGCCGTGCGCCTGGCCCCCGAGCACCGCTTTGCCGACGAACTGGTCCGACTGGCCGCAGCAGACACCCACGCGCGTCCACCGGGATGGCGGCTCTCGCCGCGCGCTGTGCGGCAGTTCATTTTGGGCGATGCGGGCCTGAAGGTAAGCCAGAAGTTCTTTGGCGATGACCCGCTGGTGGATCGCGCCATCGTCACCCTCATGGGCCACCAAGGGTTGATGCTGGTGGGCGAACCCGGCACGGCCAAGTCGCTGCTGTCTGAGTTGCTGGTGGCGGCCATCAGCGGTGACTCGGGCCTCACGGTGCAGGGTACGGCGGGCACCACCGAAGACCACATCAAATACAGCTGGAACTACGCCCTGCTGCTAGCCGAAGGCCCCAGCCAGCGTGCGCTGATCCCTTCGCCCGTGTACCGCGCCATGCAGGCGGGACAACTCGTTCGGTTTGAAGAAATCACCCGCTGCCCGCCTGAGATTCAGGACGTGCTCATATCGCTGATGAGTGACAAGCAGCTCATCGTGCCCGAGCTGGCGCGGGACGAAAAAGACGGTGCCCGCCTCTTTGCTCAGCGCGGCTTCAACATCATTGCCACCGCCAATCTGCGTGACCGGGGCGTACACGAGATGTCGTCCGCGCTCAAGCGCCGCTTCAACTTCGAAACCGTGCGCCCCATCCGTGACCATCAGTTCGAGGTGGACTTGGTATTGGCGCAACTACAGCGCGAGCTGGCGGGCACCGAGGCCCCCGTGCAGGTGCCGCGTGACGTGGTGGGCCTGCTGGTCACCATCTTCCAGGAGTTGCGCGCGGGCCAGACCCAAGAGGGTACGACCCTCAAGGGGCTCGACGCCGTGATGTCCACCGCCGAAGCCGTGAACGTGGCCTACGCTGCGGCGCTGCAGGCCCGCCACTTCAACGGCGGTGAACTGACCCCGCGCGAAATTGCCGGCCAACTGCAAGGCGTGGTGCTCAAAGACAGCCTGGAAGACGCCAAACGTGTGCGCCACTACTTCGACACCGTGGTGCGCGAGCGCGGCAAACGTGATGCACTGTGGAAGAGCTTTCACGACGCCGCTCGCAGCCTGTGGCAATAGGTGCTTGCAGTGCATCGACGGTAAGTGCCGCAATGAAACCTCCTGGACCCTTCGCCACGGAACTACCCGACGCTGTGGCCCGGCAACTGCCGCAGCTGCTGGGTGAAGAGGGCGCTGTCAACCGGGTGGTGTTCGTACCCGTGCGCCACCATAGCCCCGCCTGCGCCTGGGCGCTGCGCCAATTGCTGCACGAGCTGCGCCCCGCCGCCATCCTCATTGAAGGACCGGACGACCTGAACCACCTGCTGCCGCTGATGGTCGACGCACAGACCTGTACTCCGGTCGCCTGGCTGTGCCAGGCGACGCGCGAGCGGCCCACAGAAGCTGCTGAATCACCCACTGACGAGCAGACCACCGAGCCAGCCGTCGACGATGCGCCACGCACCGAAACCCGCAGCTCCTTCTACCCTTTTTGCGACTACAGCCCTGAATGGATTGCCCTGCGCGAAGGTGCGGCGATTGGCGCGCAGGTGGCCCTGATCGACCTGCCTTGGCAGCACAAGGCCTGGGACCGGGACGAGGACCATAGTGGCGACAACACCCCCGCAGCCACCGCCGCACGCAGCCAGATGGAAGAGCGCCACTTTGCCCATAGTCGCTACCTTTCGGCCATGGCCCGCCAGCTGGGCTGCGCCGACCACCATGACCTGTGGGACCGTCTGTTTGAGCTGCGCAGCCCCGCTCAACTGACCGACTGGCGCAGCCTTTTCACCGATGTCTTCTGCTGGTGTGCCATGGCCCGACTCGACTATGAGCCCGAGGTACTCGAAACCGAGCTGAGCCTGCCGCGTGAACGCCACATGGCCGCACACATCCGCCGCTGGTGCGCAGAGGTGCAGGGCACCATCGTCGTCGTTACGGGCGGCTTTCACACACCCGAGCTGTTGCGCCAGTGGCAAACAGCCCCTGTCACCCAAGCCGCCACGGCCCGCAGAACCACCGCCACCTCTTCGCGCAAACATGCGGCGGCAAGTGCCGAGCCAAATGCCTGGCTCATCCGCTACAGTTTTGATCAGCTCGATGCGCTTAACGGCTACGGCGCCGGCATGCCATCGCCAGGCTACTACCAGCGCGTGTGGGAGGCGCTCAATCGCAGTGGCTCTCCACGCCCACTCGAGCTGACTCTGTCAAAACCTCACCCTGAAACTGTTCAGGTTGGGCCTGTCGAAGCCCGCTACAACACGTACGCCGACACCCCCTTCACCGCTGTGGCGCTCGACGTGCTCACGGGCTTTGCTCAGAAGACCCGCCAGCAAGACCAGGTAGACGCCGTATCCACCGCTCTGGTACTGGCCGCCGCGCTGCAGGCCCAGCGCCTGGCAGACCTGCGCGGCAACGCGGGGCCGGGGCGGCAGGACCTGCTTGACGCGATTCGCTCCTGCTTTGTGAAGGGTGCCATGGATGAAGGCACGCGCGGTTTCACAGCCGACCTACGCGCCTTTCTGGGCGGCACGCGCATGGGCGAGGTGCCGCCCAGCGCAGGCTCGCCCCCACTCATCGAAGACGCGCGCCGCCTGGCCCGCGCCGCCGGGCTGCGGCTCGATGACACCACCCCCCGCGCTGCCCGGCTGGACTTGTACCGCAAGCCCTCACACCGTGTGCGCAGCCGCTTCTTTCAGGCCATGGCCTACCTCGACACAGGGCTGGCGCAATGGATGGCAGGCCCCGACTTTCTGGCCAACACGCGGCTGAATTTGCTGTTTGAAGAATGGCAAGGTGCCTGGTCGCCATTGGTAGAGGCACGCCTCATCGCCCTGGCGGCCGACGGTGTCAGTGTGGAGGCCGCCTGCCTGGCCAAACTGCAGCGCGAAGAATCCGCCCTGGCTGCCGATGGACGCGGCCGTAGCGCCAGCGCCGCCGTCATGCTGCTGCTGCGTGCCTGCCTGGTGGGCCTGCAGCACCGCTTGCCGCAGTTGCTGGGCATGCTCTCCGCCCACCTGGACGAGGACGCCTCGCTGGCCTCTGTGGTTGATTGTGGCCACCGCCTTGTCACCCTGTGGCGTGCGCGTGAACCGCTGGGCGTACAACAGCACCCCGAACTGCGCCGTCTGCTGGCTCGCGTATGGCCTGCCGCACTGTTTTTGCTGCCCAATCTGCATCACAGCCCGCCCGAAGCCGAAACCCAGGCCGTGCGTCAATTGATCTCTTTGCGCGAACTGGGCCGCATGCTGGAGGCCCTTGATGCGCAAGGTGCACCGGACTGCGTCGCCGCGCCTGCTGCAGCGGTTGTGCCCATCGGCACCGCACTGCTGCGTGAACACCTCACACGCTTTGCCACCAGCGCCGACACCGCCCCCGCCGTGTGTGGCGCATCGGCCGCCTTGCTCTACCTGGAAGGCGATTGGGACGATGCGCAGTTGGGCACCGTGCTGTACCAGCGCTTTGGCCCCGGCGCCGTGCCTGCCGAGGCGGTGCGCTTTTTGAACGGCGTGATGCAAGCCGCCCCCGAATTGCTGTTGCGCCTGCCCGCCCTGCTGCAACGCCTTAACGACCTGGTGCACGGCTGGGATGACGCCGCTTTTATTGCCTATCTGCCCGATCTGCGCCAAGCCTTCACTGTTTTGCGCCCCCAAGAGACTGCCGACCTGGCCGAGCGTGTGGTGGCGTTGCATGGAGGCGCGGTAGAAAGCGCGGCTTCACTGGCAACGGTGCACTATGACACTAGCGAAGCGGAGCTGCTCGTGGGGCTGGCGTTGCAGCAGGCACTGGAGGCAGGGCTCAGGCGGGACGGATTGGGGGCGTGGGTGGGGCAAACCTGCTGATGGCATCAGCCCAGCCACGAGGTGAGGGATTTCAAGGGGTTATGGCTGTTTTAGGGTAGCTTCTGCAACGGCTCCACCGTAGCGATAATGCCACCGCCCAGGCACACCTCTCCGTCATAGATCACCGCGCTCTGCCCCGGCGTCACCGCCCATTGGGCTTCGGGAAAGCGGAGCGCGAAACCGTCGGGCACCGCCGCCAGCGTGCAGGCGGCATCCTGCTGGCGGTAGCGCGTCTTGGCGGCATACGGGCCCGGCGCGGGGGCGTGGCCTGCGCACCAGCTCACGTCCTGCGCGACCAGCTGGTGTGACAACAGCCAGGGGTGGTCGTGCCCCTGCACCACGCGCAAAGTGTTGGTCGCCATTTCTTTGCGCGCCACGAACCAGGGGGCGTGGTCGCCTGCCCCGCGCTGCGCGCCCTTTTCCTTGATGCCACCAATGCCCAGCCCCTGGCGCTGGCCCAGGGTGTAGAACGACAGGCCCACATGCTGGCCCAGCGTGCGCCCCCGCTCGTCCTGGATGGGGCCGGGCGCATGGCTGATGTAACGGTTCAAAAACTCGCGAAACGGCCGCTCGCCGATGAAGCAGATGCCGGTGGAGTCCTTCTTCTTCGCATTCGGCAAGTTGATCTCGGCCGCGATGCGGCGCACCTCGGTCTTGTGCAGTTCGCCGACAGGGAACAGCGTTTTCGCCAGCTGCGCCTGCGTCAGCCGGTGCAGAAAGTAGCTCTGGTCCTTGCCCGGGTCCAGGCCCTTGAGCAGTTCAAACAGGCCGGACTGTGCGTTCTGGCGCACGCGCGCGTAGTGGCCCGTGGCGATCTTCTCGGCCCCCAGGCGCATGGCGTGGTCCAGAAAGGCCTTGAACTTGATCTCGGCGTTGCACAGCACATCGGGGTTGGGCGTGCGCCCGGCCTGGTATTCGCGCAGAAACTCGGCAAACACCCGGTCCTTGTACTCGGCGGCGAAGTTGACATGCTCGATCTCGATGCCGATCACGTCGGCCACGGCCGCTGCGTCCACAAAATCGACGTTGGACGAGCAGTATTCGCTGTCGTCGTCATCTTCCCAGTTCTTCATGAAGATGCCGACCACCTCGTGGCCCTGTTGCTTCAAAAGATGGGCAGTGACGGCGGAATCCACCCCGCCACTCAGACCCACGACAACACGTTGCTTTTTCATGGGCAAGATTATCCGGCTATCGCCGCACCGCAGTGTTTAGTTTGCTATTGTAAATATAGCTGATGGCGCTTGCTGGTAATGGCTTTGAGGTTGTTTTTATGTAAATTTCTCCCGATAGACCTTTTCTCATGTTCACCGATGGTTCAGCGACGGCAGATCGCACGGGCTGAAATCCTCCCCATCAGCCCGCAATGGGCGTCTTGCCAGGACAATCGAGGCCACCGAATTCATACCAAGGACGACGATGGCATTGCCCGATGGTCTGTACGACTTGTTGTTAACCGAGGGTCTGGCCCGATCTCTCGCGAAGCTTGATCCGTCGCGGGCAGATGTGTCGGCGGTGAAGGGTGGCGCGGCCGAGTTTCTGACGGACGCCATCATGCGGCAGCTCGCAGCCTTGCTCGATGACGTGTCCGGCGATGGCGCTGAAAAAGTCAAAGCGCAACTGGAACTGGTCAATGGGCTGCTGGTGATGTTGCGGCAACGGCTCGCCGGGGATGATGGTGCGGTGGGCACCGGCCTATCAGCGGATGTCATTGATTTGGTTGCGTCTCCGTTGCGGGTGCTCCGAGCGGTCCAGCGCGACCAGCAGTTTCCGGTGTCACCAGAGATTGGTCTGGCAGTGCCTTGGCTTTTTACGGCTGGCAAGGGTTCGCCCTCGTTGCTGCAGGAAATTCGCCGTGAATTGGCTTCCAGCGACCAGGTGGACATCCTGGTCAGTTTCATCACCGTGTCGGGCGTACGCAAGCTGCAGGATGTGTTGCAGCAAGTCACGGCTGTTGGAGCGCAGCGTCAAGGACAGGTGCGAGCAAAAACCCGGTTGCGCATCCTCACCACGACCTACACAGGCGCGACAGAGGCGCGGGCCCTGGATGAACTCGCACGCCTACCGGGCTGCGAAGTGCGCGTGTCGCTGGATGGCCGGCGCACCCGTTTGCATGCCAAGGCCTGGCTATTTCAGCGCAAAACGGGCTTCGGTTCGGCCTATGTCGGCAGTGCCAACCTGTCGGGGGCCGCACTGACCGGCGGGCTGGAATGGACCGTCAAGCTGACCCAGCGCGCACAAGAGGCGCTGTTTGCGCGCGCCGTGGCCCACTTCGAGACACTGTGGGCCGACAGCGAGTTCCAGCGCTACGACCCGGATAACGTTGAACACCGGCAGGCCCTGGCAGCTGCGCTCGGCCGTGAGTCGTATGGCGGAGAGCCCGCAACCACGATCAGCTTCTTT
>JAUYGP010000447.1 GCA_030690515.1 Giesbergeria sp. | reverse complement strand
ACCAAATACCTGCGCGCCCATTCCACGGCGGGTGGCAAGGTGCGCCAGGAACTGGTGTTGCTCGCGCTCATCAAGCTGGCCACCAGCGATGTCGATTCCGCCGCTGCGCAACTCGACAGCAAATGGGGCGTGCACCTCTCCCCCGAAGAGCGCAACTGGGCCTGGGGCGTGATGGGCAAGGCGGCCGCGCAGCGGCTCTCGCCCGACGCGAACGGCTACTTTGCCAATGTGACCCGTGACACCGACTTGAGTGACGACCAGCTCGCCTGGAAGGTGCGCGCTGCACTGCGCGCAGGCCAGTGGACCGTGGTGCGCAAGGCGGTCGACGCCATGAGCGAAGAAGCCCGCCAGGACAGCACCTGGGTGTACTGGAAAGCCCGCGCCCTGTTGGCCGGCCGCCCCCAGGAGGCCGAGCGCGCACAGGCGCAGCGGCTATTGCAAGGCATTGCGGGCACGCGCGGGTTCTATGAGCAACTGGCGCTGGAAGAACTGGGCCAGCGCGTCACGCTGCCCCCCACGCCCGCGCCCCTGACCGACGAGGAAAAGGCCGCTGCCAAAGCCAACCTGGGCCTGAACCGGGGGCTGTACGCGATCTTGATGGGCTTGCGATCCGAGGGCGTGCGCGAGTGGAACTACACCACCAACCTGCACGACAACGGCGGTATGTCCGACCGCGCCCTGCTGGCCGCAGCCGACTTCGCCTGCCAGCAGCAGGTGTGGGACCGCTGCATCAACACCAGCGAACGCACGCGCAGCCTGATCGATATGCAGCAGCGCTTTCCCATGCCGTTCCAGAGCGCCGTGGTCGAGCGGGCCCAGGCCATCGGGCTGGACCCGGCCTATGTGTACGGCCTGATCCGGCAGGAAAGCCGCTTCATCATGGACGCGCGCTCGCATGTGGGTGCCTCGGGCCTGATGCAGGTGATGCCTGCCACGGCGCGCTGGACCGCCAAAAAGATCGGCCTGACCGATTTCCGGCCCGAGCAGCTCAGCCAGCGCGACACCAACATCGCCATCGGCACGGCCTACCTCAAGCTGGCGCTGGACGACTTTGCCGGCTCCATGCCCCTGGCCGCCGCCGCCTACAACGCAGGCCCGGGCCGCCCACGCAGCTGGCGCAATGGCGCCGTGCTCGACGCCGCCATCTGGGCCGAGAACGTGCCCTTTACCGAGACGCGCGACTACGTGAAGAAGGTGCTGGCCAACACCACCAACTACGCGGCGCTCATCACGGGCCAGCCCCAGTCGCTCAAAAGCCGCCTGGGCACCGTGGGGCCGCGCAATACGGCGGAGCCTGAGGTGAACAAGGACTTGCCTTGAAGTTTTGGTGTTTTTGGCCTCTATCGCTTGCGAGGTAAGCGCTAGTAGCTATTTTTAGCATAGCAACTGTATCGTGATGCGGGCCAGCGCACCGCGGGGTTTCTGCCTAAGATGGCGACCATGCTGACCGTTCACCACCTCGAAACCTCGCGCTCGCAGCGCATCCTCTGGCTTTTGGAAGAACTGGGCGTGCCGTACAAGCTCAAGGTCTATGCGCGCGACCCGCGCACCCGCCTCGCGCCTGCGGCGCTGCGCAAGGTGCACCCGCTGGGCAAGTCGCCCGTCATTACGGACAAGGGCGAGACGATTGCCGAGTCGGGCGCCATCATTGAATACCTGGTGGAAACCTATGGCGCCAGCGCCACGGGCGACATGGCCCACCTGCAGCCCGCGCCCGGCACGCCCGAGCACCGGCGCTGCCGCTTCTGGATGCACTACGCCGAGGGCTCGCTGATGAACTGGCTGGTGATGAAGCTGGTGTTTGTCAGCATTCCGGGCCAGCCCATGCCCTTTTTCGTCAAGCCGATCGCACGGGCCCTGTGCACCAAGGTGCAGCAGCAACTCATCGACCCCAATGTCGAGGCGGGCCTGGCCTACATGGAAGACCACCTGGGCCGCCACCGCTGGTTTGCGGGCGAGCGCCTGAGCATGGCGGATTTCCAGATGAGTTTTGCCGTCGAGGCAGCGCTCTCGCGCGGCGCCAAGGCGGCCGAGCGCCCCCATTTGCAGGCCTACTGCGCACGCATGCAGGCCCGGCCTGCGTACCAGCGCGCCATCCAGAAGGGCGGGCCGGTGGTGATGGAAATGTGACGCAGGCGTCCGGCGTCGTGCCTAAAGGTTGACGAGCAGATCGCCCTCGCGCCGCGCCGCGCCCGAGCGCACCAGTTCGTTCATCAGCCCTTCCAGCCATTCGCTCTGGCTGCGGTCACTGAAATGCCGCTCGTGCATGGCGCCGAAGTAGGGCGTGGCATCGGTCCATGCGCGCAGGTTCGATACGGAGATTTCTTGCCATTCGAGCAGTTTGTACTTGAGCAGCACCTTGGCCGCGTAGAGCGCATGTTTGAGCGGTTGCTGCACAAAACCATCGAGCCGCTTGCGCGCCACGCCCAGAGCGCGCGGGGCGTCGTGGAACACCGGGCCGTGGCCGGGGATGACGGTGCATGGCGCCAACTTCTCGATCAGGTCGAGGGTGTCGGACACCTCGGCGAAGGCCTGCGCACCCTCCAGTTCAGGGAAGACCACGCCAAAACCGTTTTCCCACAGCGCATCGGCCGAGATCAGGATGCGGTCTTGCGGCTCGAATAGCACGATGGAATGCGGATCGTGCCCCGGCGCAGCGTGCACCTGCCAGGGTTTGTCGCCCAGTAGCACCTCGGTGTCGGGCTGCAGCACCGCGTCGCAGCGGAACTGCGGACACTCCTGGCCTGTGGGGGTGTAGCTCAGGGCGTAGGGGTCCCAGTCGCGCACATGCGCGGCCTGTCCGGGTGGAATGGCGGTCTGCACGCCGGGCCAGGCGGCCTGCAGCGCGGCGTTGCCACCGCAGTGGTCGCTGTGCAGGTGGGTGTTGAGGATGCGTTCGAGCGGCTGTTCGCCCAGGGCCGAACGCACCAGTGCCACGGTCTGTGCGCTGTGCGTGCAGTAGCCCGTGTCCACCAGCGCGGTGCCCGAACGCTGGCCGATGAACAGGATGTTGTTCGACGACAGCCAGCCACGCTCAAAAACGGTGATTTCGGGTGATAACGCTGTATCAGTGGGCATTATGTGCTATCAAAAATTGAGCTAAACCGTGGGCGCGATCCGGGCCAGCGACCGCCGCGCAAGGGCCGCCCCGCCGCGCTGGCGGTGTCCCCCTTCCGCAGCGCGCAGCGCTGCAAGAGAAGGGGGAAGCGGCGTAGCCGCTCAGGGGGTTGACCTTAATTCCCGCCGCAGGATCTTGCCCACATTGGTCTTGGGCAGGTCGTCGCGGAACTCGATGTACTTGGGTCGCTTGTAGCCGGTGAGGTTGTCGTGGCAGTAGCGCACCACATCGTCCTCCGTCAGGGCGGGGTCGCTGCGCACCACAAACACCTTCACCGCCTCACCCTGTTTCTCGTCGGCAATGCCCACGGCAGCGCATTCGAGCACGCCGGGGCAGGTGGAGATGACGTTCTCGATCTCGTTCGGGAAGACATTGAAGCCGCTGACCAGGATCATGTCCTTCTTGCGGTCGATGATGCGTGTGAAGCCCTCGGCGTCCATGATGCCGATGTCGCCCGTGCGCATGAAGCCGTCTTGCGTGAAGGCCTTGGCGTTTTCTTCGGGCTGGTTGTAGTAGCCCGGGGTGACGTTGGGGCCCCGGATGCAGATTTCACCCGACTCGCCCTGGGGAACGCTATTGCCCTCGTCGTCCTTGATGGCAATGTCGATGCCGGGCAGCGGCAGGCCGATGTTGCCGCTGAACTCGGTGTTGTTCACCGGGTTGTTGGTGCCGATGGCGCAGGTCTCGCTCATGCCCCAGCCTTCGATCATGGTGTGGCCGGTCACCTTCTGCCACTGCTGTGCCGTGCCCTCGGACGCTGCCATGCCACCGGCCTGCGACACGCACAGGTGCGAGAAGTCGAGCGCCCGGAACTGCGCGTTCTGCAGCAGCGCGTTGAACAGCGTGTTCACTGCGGGCAGCATGTGGAAGGGACGTTTCTTGAGCACCTCGACAAACTTGGGGATGTCGCGCGGGTTGGGAATCAGCGTCAGGTGGGAGCCCTGGCGGATGGCCAGCAGGCACAGCGTGAGCGCGAAGATGTGGTACAGCGGCAGCGCCGCGACGTTGTTGGCCTTGCGCACGTCACCGATTTGGGCCAGTGCCGGGGTGAACCAGGCCTCGGCCTGCAGCGTGGCGGCAACGATGTTGCGGTGCGTGAGCACGGCGCCCTTGGACAGGCCCGTGGTGCCGCCGGTGTACTGCAGGAAGGCGATCGAGTCGAGGTTGGCCTGGCTGGGTTGTAGGCTGCGGCGCGCGCCCAGGGCCAGTGCCTTCTTGAAGCTGACCACCTTGCGCCCCTGGGACAGGGGCAGGTCGTAGGCGGGCACCATCTTGGCCAGGTGGCGCACGGCAAAGGTGATCCACTGGCCGTACCAGAAGCCCAGCAGGTCGCCCATGGAGGCCATGACCACATGCTGCACGCCGGTGCGGTCAATCACCTCGGACAGCGTATGGGCGAAGTTCTCCAGGATGACGATGGCTGTCGAGCCAGAGTCTTTGAGCTGGTGCTCCAGTTCGCGTGCGGTGTAGAGCGGGTTGACGTTGACGCAGGTGTAGCCCGCGCGCAGCACGGCGGCCATGGTCACAGCGAACTGCGGAATGTTGGGCAGCATGATGGCTACGCGCGCTCCGGGTTCCAGTCCCTGGCCCTGCAGCCAGGCCCCCAGCGCGGTGCTGAGGCGGTCGAGCTCGCGGTAGGACATCCAGCGCTCCATGCATACCGAGAAGGGGTTGGCCGCATGCGTGCGCATCGCCTCTTCCAGCAGGTGTGCGGCCGAGCGGTATTGCTCGGGTTGCACGTCGTGGGGTACGCCTGCGGGGTAATTCTTCAGCCAGATCTTGTCCATGCGTGGTTCAACCGTCAAAAAAGGGGTGAGAGAGGTGGGGCGTCATTATTTAAGCAAGCGGGTGCTTGGCGTTATCGGGCTTGTCCTAGGGTGGTGGCCAGTTCGGTCGCGCAGGCGACAGCGGGGGCTTCGAACATGGTCTGCATCAGTTGTGCCTCGCGCTCGTGCACCGTGGACAAAAATTGCTCGACTGCGCCGCGCTGGCGTGCCAGTGCGCCAAAGGTATCAAAGCCCGTTTCCAGAAAATGCTGCAAGGCACCCAGGCCCGCCGCCTGCGCGGGCTTGCGCATCATGCGCAGCATGGTGCGCAGGCCGGGCATGCGCGTGAGGCGTGTCAGGTCTTTGCCGATGGTGAGCACGCTGCCCAGTTGCTCGTGGCGCGCATGGCGCTCGCCCACGGCGCGCCAGGCTGCCACATAGCGCGCGGCATCGGGCGTGCCGGCCAGGGTGAGCCAGACGCGGCCCATGGCCTGGTCGAGAAGCTCCGTCTGGGCATGCAGCACGCCCAGCGAGACGGCGGTCTGCACCACGGGCTTGGGGAACACCGTCTGCAGCGTGCCTGCGATGCGGCCAAACTGGTCGTCGCGGGCGGTAAAGTCGCCCGGACTGTACAACTCATCGAGAAAAAAGCGCGTGGCCGGCTCCACCATGGGGTCGGCCATGAGGTCTGCATAGGTGCCCATGAAGCGGCGGGACTGCAGTTGCTTGACCTCCAGCACCGCCTGGGCCAGTGCCGGGTCGCTCTGGCGGCTCAGGCGCAGGGCGGTCACGTCGGAGATGCAATTGCGGATGGTTTCAGCAGCGTCCATGGGCTCGGGTCAGGTTGCACAATGTGACTTTCATTAGACCACTGCCCCACGCCATGATTGCCCGCCTGCAAACCCTTCTGACCCTGGGCATCGTGCTCGGCAACCTGGCCTGGTTGCTCGGTGTGTGGCCGCATTCGCCCGCATGGGCCCTGGGCGGCTTGGCGCTGGGCTGGTTGTTCTTTGGCCTGGTGATGGGCCTGCAGTTCCTGCTGATGCACCACACCAACCGCGACGACCCGGCTCCGCGCGCCCGTGTGGCCCAGGTCTGGCGCGCCTGGTGGCGCGAACTAGGTGTGGCGCTGGTGGTGTTCTGCTGGCGCCAGCCGTTTCGCAGCCAGTCGGTGCCCGACTGGCTGCCGAGCACGCCCACCGGGCAGCGTGGCGTGGTGCTGGTGCACGGTTTTGTGTGCAACCGGGGCCTGTGGCTGCCGTGGATGGAGCGCCTGCGCGCCAGCGGCCACGCCTATGTGGCCGTCAACCTCGAGCCGGTATTCGGCTCGATCGACGACTATGCGCCCCTGGTGGAGGACGCCGTGCGCAGCGTGACCGCAGCCACCGGCATGGCGCCGCTGCTCATCGGGCACAGCATGGGGGGCTTGGCCATCCGTGCCTGGCTGCGCGCGTACCAGTCCGACGCACGCATGCACCACGCCATCACCCTGGGCACGCCGCATGGCGGCACCTGGGCCGGGCGCTTCTCGCGTGCGGTCAATGGCCGGCAGATGGCGCTGCAGGGTGATTGGGTGGGTGCGCTGGGCGGCGCAGAGCCGCCGGGGCGTGCGGCGTTGTTTACCTGCTGGTATTCCAACTGCGACAACATCGTCTTCCCCGCGAGCACCGCCACCTTGCGGGGCGCTGATAACCGTTTGATCGCCGGAGTGGCGCATGTGGATATGGCGTTGCACCCGGGGGTGATGCGGGCTTGCCTGGAGGCGTTGGTGTAGCGGGGGTATCCGAGCGGTGGGTGCAAGACAGGGTATAAACGGGTTAATGTTTTTTGCGCTAGCGCAAAAAAATACTTAATTTGCGCCGTTTTTTTTCATGGCAGGCATTTTTCAGCCAGAAAAATCAAATATGCCAGCACAAGCACACGTCTATTGGATCACCGGCCTGCCCGCCGCAGGTAAAACCTCTCTGGCACATGCGCTCTCGCAAGCATTGAGTATCTCGGGTCGCTTGTCCTACGTTCTCGACGGCGACGACCTGCGCCGCGGCCTGTGCTCAGACCTCGGCCTCTCGGCGGCCGACCGCAGCGAGAACATCCGCCGGGCCGGGGAGGTGGCCCGTTTGATGGCCAACGCGGGCATCACCGTCGTATGCGCCTTTGTTTCTCCCTTTGCTGCAGGCCGTCAGCGGGTGCGGGCGCTGTTTGATCCGGCGCAGTTCGTGGAAATCTTCTTAAGCACCTCGGTCGATGAATGCGCCCGGCGCGACCCCAAGGGTCTGTATGCCAAGGCCAAAGCCGGGCAGCTCACCGGCTTGACCGGGTGGGACGCCCCTTATGAGAGCCCCAACCACCCGGAATTCGTTTTTGACACTGAAACGCTGTCCATCGAAGCCATGGTGCAAACCATCCTTGACCAACGGTTCCACCCGCTTTGCCTGTTTGATTCCTCCAATGTCCGCTGATTCGCCCCGCTACCACTTCATCACGGGCCTGCCCCGTGCAGGCTCCACCCTGCTGTCTGCACTGCTGCTGCAGAACCCACGCTTTTACGCAGGCATGACCAGCCCAGTGGGTGGCCTCTTCAAAGGCATGCTCAACCAGTTGGGCGCGGGCAGTGAATTTGGCCCCGTCGTCAGCACCGAGCAACGCCGCCGGCTGGTGCGCGGCCTGTTTGACAGTTACTACGCCGACCAGGCCGACAAGCAAGTCGTCTTTGACACCAACCGCATGTGGAGCGCCCAGATGCCGGCGCTTATGGACCTGTTCCCCGGGGCCAAACTGATTGCCTGCGTGCGCAACGTCGCCTGGGTGATGGACAGCATCGAGCGCCGCTACCGCGCCAACCCCTACGAGATCACCCGGCTGTTCAGTGACGACACCGAGCGCAACACCGTCTACAGCCGCGTAGATACCCTTGCCCAGCGCAACCGCATGGTGGGCTACCCGTGGACGGCGCTCAAAGAAGCCTTTTACGGCGAACACGCCAGCTCACTGTTGCTGGTGGACTACGAGCTGCTGGCGCAGGCGCCGCAAAAAGTGCTGCCTTTGATTTACCAGTTCTTGGGCGAGCCTGAATTTGCGCACAACTTCGAGCAAGTGAAATACGACGCGCCAGAGTTTGATGAAGCGCTGGGGCTGCACGGGTTGCACCAGGTGCGCCCACAGGTGGCGCTACAGCGGCGCGAGACGATCCTGCCGCCGGACCTGTTCGAGCAGTACAGCAAGCTGTCGTTTTGGCAGGACGGTGCCAAAAGCCGGGCCAATGTCATCACCGCCAAGCCCGCATCGACCAAACCGAACGATTCTTGAAATTACTACGTTATTGATAGCTTCTACCGCAATACCCATAAGCGCTAGAGCCAATTTCTACTTAAAAATCATGACCATTGATCACACACCCTCAGACTCCGTCTCTAGCGCTCATGAGGTGCTCTTCATCGACAGCCGGGTGCCTGACCTGCAGGCCATCCTGGCTGCAACCCGCCCGGGCGTGAAGGTGGTCATCTTGAACCCGGATGAAAGCGGCGTGGCCCAGATGGCTAAAGCGTTGGAGGGGGAGCATGGGCTGGCGTCCATCAGTGTGGTCTCACACGGCGATGAAGGCGTGCTGCTGCTGGGCAACGGCCCGCTGTTCAGCGGCAACCTGGAGCAATATCAGGCAGAGCTGCAAGCCATTGGTGCCGCGTTGGGGCCTGACGGTGATCTGCTGCTGTACGGCTGCGACGTGGGCGCGGGCGAAGCGGGAGCGCAGTTTGTACAGGCGCTGGCGCAACTGACGGGGGCCGATGTGGCAGCCAGCAACGACAGCACGGCGGGTGCCGTGCGCGGTGGCGACTGGGATCTGGAGATCACCACGGGGCAGATCGAAGCGCCTGCGGTACTGGATGGGCAAAGTCTGCAGGGCTATGACGGCAGCCTGGTCACGGTCAGCGTGAATTCCGTGGCGAATCTCAAGGCTGCCATAGCCACCGGCAATACGGATGGACAGAACGACTTCATCACGCTGACGGGCAATATCACGTTTGCGAGCGCGGCAGATGCCATTGTCATCAATGTGACGGATGGCCACAAGATGTCCATCGTGGGTGGTGGGTTCACCTTGAGCGGCAACAATCTCACGCGGGTGCTGGATGTCAATTCATCGGGTGCTGGTTCGTCGGTGGCCATCGACAACCTCACCATCACCAATGGCTTTCTGACCGGCAATGGCGGTGACATTGGCGACGGCGTGCCCGGCGCAGCGGGCGGAGATGCCCTAGGCGCGGGCATCCGCAACGCGGGAACCCTCACCATCACCAACAGCGCCATTACCTCCAATAAGGCTGCGGGCGGTGGTGGAGCGGGTAGCCAGACTGGTGGCGGCGCTGGCGCTGGCGGTGGTGGCGGTGGTTTTGGTTCAACGTTTGGTGGCGCGGGTGGGGCCAATCCTGGGACCACGCCTGCAACACCTGCTACGGCAGGCACGGGTGGAAATGGTGCTGGATTCGTTTATTCACCGACTGAGTTTTTAGGGGGGAAAGGCGGATCGACCAACGGGGGCGCTGGTGGAACTTACGTTGGCTATACGGTTGGAGGGAGTGGTGCCACGGCTAACAACGGCTCCATCAGCATTGGAGCCGGCGGTGGCGGTGCGGGCTTTGACCGCGCCGGCGGTCGGGGCGGTGACGCTGCAGGAGCTATTTACAACACAGGTTCCCTGACCATGCTCGGTAGTTCTATTACGAACAACATCGCGGCGGGTGGCGGCGGAGGTGGTGGAGCGGAGGTGTTAAGCGGTAACGCTGGAAATGGTGGCGCAGGAGGCGTCAGCATAGGTGCCATCTGGAACAAGGGTGGAACTGCATTGCTGGACAGCGCCACTACGGCGACTCTGTCGACTGGCAACGTGGGGGCCGGTGGAGCTGGCGGTGCCGCTACCAAAGGTGGGAGCAGTCCCGGCACGGCAGGCTCATCGACGTCAACCATCAGTACCACGAATGGGGGCACACAAGATACCAACTATGTTCCTCCGCCAACGATTACCAGTGCCACTTACGATGCCAGTACAGGCGCGCTTACTGTTACAGGTACCAACATCACAAATGGCGGCACGATTGACGTCACCAAACTGAGCCTGAACGGTCAAGGCGGCTCGTATACGCTGACACCGGCAACTAGCAACGCGACTGCCAACAGTTCCACTTCATTCACGGTTACGTTGGGTACAGCCGACAAAATTGCCGTCAATGGCGTACTCAACAATAACGGAACCACGTCAGCCACCGGGGCAATAACGTTCAACCTGGCAGCTGCCGCCAACTGGGATGTCACTGCATCCGCGCCCGCCGATCTCACGGGCAATGGCGTCACCGTATCCAATGTCACGGCGCCCACCATCACATCCGCCACCTACGATGCCAGCACCAACGTGCTGGCCGTGACCGGCGCCAATTTGGTAGGTGCGCCCGGTGCCAACAACGACATCACCGTCAGCAAGCTGACCCTGACCGGAGAAGGCGGCGCTATCCACGTTCTGACCTCGTCCGATGTGGAAGCCACCAGCGCAACGACATTCAGCGTGACGCTGAACGCCACCGACCAGGCTGCGGTGGAACAGATCCTCAACAAGAGTGGTGCCACCTCCACAGGTGGTACCACCTACAACCTGTCGGCGGTGGACGACTGGAACAGCGTGGTCACGGGCGGCGATATTGCCGACACCACCAACTCCGTCACTGTCTCCAACGTGGCAGTACCCGCCATCACCAGCGCCACCTACAACGCCACCACCGGCAGTTTGGTGGTGACGGGCACGGGGTTTACCGCACTGAATGGCGCCGCCAACGATATTGTTGCCAACAAATTCACGCTGACGGGTGAGGGAAACAGCACCTTCACGCTGACCGACACCAGCAATGTCGAGATCACCAGCGGCACCAGTTTTACGTTGGTGCTCAGTGCTACCGACAAGTCCGGCATCAACCAGATCATCAACAAGACCGGCAGTAGCTCTACCGGTGGCTCCACCTACAACTTGGCTGCGGCCGAGGACTGGGCGGCGGGTGCCGATGCGGCCGTGGCGGTGGCTGACACCACTGGCAATGGCTTGACTGCCACGGTGCCAGCCCCCACGGTGACATCAGCCACGTACGATGCCAATGCGGGTCCGCTGGTTGTGACTGGAGCAGGGTTCACCCACCGCGCGGGCGCCACCAACGACATCATTGCGAACAAGTTCACGATCACGGGGCAGGGCGGCAGCACCTTCTCCCTGACTGACACAGCCAATGTGGAAATCAGCTCAGACACCAGTTTCACGCTGGTTCTCTCGTCCACGGACAGGGCAGCTTTGCGCACCCTGCTCAACAACAACGGCACCCAGTCGTCAGGGGGCGTCACCTACAACATCAGCGCTGCAGACGATTGGGCCAATGGCGCAGACGCTGCGCTGAATATTGCCGATACCGCGGGCAATGGCATCACGGTGTCGAATGTGGTGTCGCCAGCGATCACCTCGGCCACTTACGACGCGTCTACCGGCATCTTGTCGGTCACCGGCACCAACATGGCAAGCGGTGATGCCATTGATGTGAGCAAGTTCAGCGTCACCGGTCAGGGCGGGGCTTACACCCTGACCACTGGCAACGTGACCGCCAGCAGCCCGACGGCGTTCACGGTCACGCTGAATGCGGCTGACAAGCTGGCGGTCAACGGCGTGCTGAACAACCACCGCACCACGGCGGTCAGTAGCACCACCGGGAATTTGGCGGCTGCAGCCGGGTGGAACACCACCGTCAACACGTCGTCTGATACGACTGGCAATGGCATTACTGTTTCCAACGTCACAGCCCCCACTATCACCAGTGCCACCTACGACGGCACCACCCATACCTTCACGGTCACAGGCACCAATCTGGTCAAGACGACTGGCGCCACCAATGACATCACCATCAGCGCCCTGACGATCACCGGTGAAGGCGGTGCCACCCGCACGCTGAGCACCACGGGCAATGTGGAAGTTACGTCCGCTACCAGCTTCACTTTCACCCTCGCGGGTGCCGATATCGCAGCCGTTGATAGTTTGCTCAATAAAAACGGAACGTCTTCTGCCAGCAACTCCACCCCCTACAACCTGGCGGTAGCGGACGACTGGAACAGCGCCATTACGGGGGGCAATATTGAGGACCTGACCGGTAACGGCATCACGGTCACCAATGCCGCCCCATCCATTTTGGGTGCCACCTACGATGCCGCCACGGGCATTTTGAGTGTGTCTGCGGTCAATATCGTGGGCGGCGACGCCATCGATGTAGCCAAGCTGACCATCACCGGCCAGGGCGGGTCCAAAACCCTGACTACCGCCAACGTCACTGCCAGTAGCTCTACCGCTTTCTCGCTCACGCTCAACGCGGCAGACAAGCGGGAGATCAACGGCATTTTGAACAACGATGGCACTAGTGCGGTGGACACGACGACGTTCAATTTATCCGCAGCGGCCTCTTGGAATCAGTCCAGAGCCTCCAGCGCGGACCTCTTGGGCAACGGCGTGACCGTATCGAATGTTGCGGCGCCCACCATCACGTCGGCCACCTATGATGTGACGACGCACATCCTCACCGTGACGGGCACCAACCTGGTGAAGACGGTGGGCGCCACCAATGATGTCACGGTGTCCGCACTCACGGTCAGTGGCGAAGGCAATGCGACCCGCGCGTTGACCACCACAGGCAATGTCGAAGTGCTTTCGGATACCAGCTTTGCCATTACGCTGGCTGGGGCCGACCAGGCGGCGGTGGAGGCGCTGTTCAACAAAAATGGCTCCACATCCACCAACGGGGTGGTTTACAACCTGGCGGCCAGTGATGACTGGAACAGTGTGATCACCGGCGGCAACATTGCCGATGCGACCAGTCCCGTCACCGTCTCCAACGTCCCTGTGCCGACGATCACCTCATCCACCTACAACGCCAGCACCGGCGTGCTGGTGGTCACCGGTACGGGGTTCAGCAACCAGGCGGGCGGCACCAACGACATCGTCTCCAACAAGTTCAGCCTGCAAGGCGAAGGCGGTGCCAGCTACACGCTGACCACCACCGGCAATGTCGAAATCACCTCTGCGACGTCTTTCACGCTGACGCTGAGCGCCGCAGACCGGTTGGGCGCCAATCTCATCATGAACAAAAATGGCACCAGCTCCACCAGTGCCAACACCTACAACCTGATTGCAGCAGAGGACTGGAACGCCGGAGCAGACAGTGCGGTCGTCATCGCCGACCTGACCGGCAATGGCATCACCCTCAGCAACGTTGCAGCACCCACCGTCACCAGCGCCACCTACAACGTCGCCACCGGTGTTCTGATCGTGACCGGCAACAACTTCCTGACGCTGACCGGCGGCGCCAACGACATCACGGCCAACCGCATACGCCTCTTGGGACAAGGTGCCTTTAACTACACATTGACCGACACCCCCAATGTGGACGTCACGTCGAACACCAGTTTTACGTTGACGATAAGTGCCACTGACAAGGCTGCGCTGGCCTTGCGCATGAACAAGGACGGTACGAGCTCGACGGACTCGACCACCTACAACCTGGGCATGCTGGAGGACTGGAACAGTGGTGCCGACGTCGCCGTCGTCATCGCTGACCTTTTTGGAAACGGCATCACCGTCAGCGGAAACGACTCCGATGCCCCCGTCTGGGTCTCGGCCAGCGTCAATGGCACCAGCCTGGTCCTGACCTACACCGACGCAAACAACCTGGACTCCATCAACGTGGCTGCTCCAGCCGCCTTTGCCGTCGTCTCCGGTGGTGTCGCCAATACCGTGACTGGCGTGACCGTGAACGGAGCTGCCAAGACCGTGACCTTGACTCTGGCAACCCCGGCAGGATTTGCTGAAGCGGTCACGGTGGCCTACACCGACCCGACGGCAGGCAACGATGCCAATGCCATTCAGGATGCAACAGGCAACGACGCCGCCAGCTTGCTCGCCACAGCGGTGACCAACAACACACCCGACACCACGGCACCGGTGCTGAACACTGCCACAGTCACCGGCAACCAGCTGGTCCTGACCTACACCGAAGCCAGCACCCTGGATGCCACCCACCCACCGGGCATCGGTGACTTTGCCGTTACTGCAGGCGGGACAGGCAACGCCGTGACCGGGGTCACCGTCGACGCCACCGCCAAGACCGTCAGCCTGACACTGACCACTGCTGTCGCGTCGGGTCAGACAGTGACGGTTGCCTATACCGACCCCACGGCAGGCAACGACGCCAATGCCATCCAGGATGCAGCCGGCAACGATGCAGCCAGCCTCACGGCCTCCCCCGTGACAAACAACACGCCCGCACCACCACCAGTGGATCCCACTCCGCCACCCGCCCCAGTCGTCGACGGCGTTGCAGTGCAGACCGTGACGACGCCCAACGCCGATGGCACTACAACAGCCATTCAAACCATTGCACCCGTGGCGCCCGGACGAACAGACAACCCTGCCAGCGCCAACCCCGTACTGGCCGACATCCCCTTGGTGCGCGCGCCCGATGGCCACTCCATCCTCCAGGTGGGCGTGCCCACAGGCGTGGGTGTGCAGGCCGAAGGCCTCACTACCCCAGCCATGGGCTCTTCAGCCTTGGCAGAGCTGGGCCTGCGTATTGAACGCATTGCCGGTACCAACACGGAGCTGACCCACAACGGCCAGATGTTCTACGCCAGCCTACCAGCCAATGAGCTGCTCACGGTGCAGACCATCACCCTGAGCACCGGCACCGGGTTCGACCCTAACGTGCCGCTCGTCATTACCGGCAGTGGCATGAGTGGCGACAGCAAGGTGGCCATCATTCTTGACGCCCGCAGCCTGCCCGCAGGCACCGTCATCGAGGTCAACAGCGTCGACTTCCTTGCCGTGGTGGGCAACGTGCGTCTCATTGGCGGCGCGGGCCAGAACGTGGCCAGCGGCGATGGAGCCGCACAGTGGATCGTGCTCGGCCCCGATGACGACATTATCCACGGCGGCGGCGGCAACGACACCATTGGCAGCTTGGGTGGAGACGACCAGCTGTATGGAGACGATGGCGACGACGTTGTGTTTGGTGGCGCAGGCAATGACCTGCTCTCCGGTGGAGCAGGCATTGACCACCTCAACGGCGGCACCGGCTTTGATGTCGCCCTGCAAGAAGGCCAGCGCATCGACTACACCATCACACTGGAAGGACAGGGTATCCGGCTTACACACATTGCGTCCGGTGTCTCTGACCTGCTTGTCGATGTGGAGCAAGTGCGCTTTGAGGCCGGCCCTATCGTCACCGTGGCCCACAGCGCAGCAGAACAAGCGGCTGCCTACTTGTTCCGGCAATGGATGGGCCGGGACCTGACGCAGGCCGAGGGCGCTGTGATTCAGGCGCTCGACGGTGCAAGCGCTCTAGAAGTCGCTGCCCTGTTTGCCCAAGTCTTCCCCAGCGAGGCTGCAGGCAAAAGCCCAGAGGCCTTGCTCGCGGGTATGGCGTCGAGCACAGACCTCGTATTGGTGAACGCAGACCGCACCACAGCTGTCTCGGGCGATACCCAGGACAACACCATTACGCCCACGCTGGGCCTGGCACGCTTTGTCGAAGGTGGCGCGGGTGTCGACACCGTGGTGGTGTCAGCCACTCTGGCGCAGATCCATCTGCAGGCGGCTACCTCGGGTTTCGCCGTGCAGCGCTTGAGCGATGGCGCCATGCTCGACCTGATGCAGGTGGAGCGTTTGAGTCTCTCCGACACGTCGTTGGCCCTGGACATAGCAGGCAACGGACACGCAGGGCAAGCGGCCAAGCTGCTGGGGGCGCTGGGCGGTGCCGACATACTGGCCAACAAGCTGCTCGTGGGCGAGGTGATCCGTTCGCTAGACGCAGGCGTCAGTGCCCAGAGCCTGGCGAGCATTGGTTTGCAGTTGCTGGGCGCACAGACGCCCGAGCAGGTGGTGCAACTGCTGTGGACCAACGTGATGGGGCGTGCGGGCACCGCGCAGGAAATTACGCCATTGGTGCAACTATTCGACCAGGGTATTACCGGCGCACAGATGGCCGTGCTGGCGGGAGATCTGGAACTCAACGCGGTGCGTATTGACCTGATGGGGTTGGCGGACACAGGCTTGGCGTTTGTTTGACGGCAGAGAGCACCCCAGGATATTTCTGGGGCTGGGAAAGCCCATTGAGGTCTATGCCGAGCATTGGGTTCGGTCGACCTGCAGCCTGATTCAGTACATTGAATTTTGTTGCACTTGGACTTGAGTCTGCCCAATATAGTCAAGCGCTGAACGCTACAAAACAAGAGTGTTTCAGGGGCTGGATGCCGCTTCATCATCCGCCGCAAACTCCGGCAGCCCGCGCAGCCGCTCATAGATCGGCGCAAAGTCTGCCGCCGTCATGTCAAAGAGCTGCTCGAAGCTGTCGATGACAAAGTAGGTCTGCTGGTAGCTGTCGATCTTGTAGCGCGTACGCATGGTGCGCTCCAATTGCAGCGGCAGGCGCTGTGGTTCGGGGCTTTGCACGGCGTAGGGCAGCTCGC
>JAUYGP010000443.1 GCA_030690515.1 Giesbergeria sp. | reverse complement strand
CGATCGCCAGGTAGTCGCCACGCAACTTTAGCGTAGGGGCCCCCAGCAAAGCGCCGAAGAATGCCGCCAGCAATGCCGCCAACGGAATTGCCAGCCACAGCGAGATATGCAGTCCTTCGGGGAACATCGCTGCGATGAACGCAAAGTTGTCTGCCAGGTGGGGCGATGCCAGCAGGGCAAATAGGTAGGCCCCCACAGCATAGAAGGCCACATAGCCCAGATCCAGCAGACCGGCGTAGCCCACCACAATGTTCAGGCCCAGGGCCAGCAGCACATACAGCAGGGCCAGGTCAGCGATACGCACCCAAGCATTACCGAAGTACTGAAGGATGAGCGGGAAGACCAGCAGGGCAATGCCGCCGAGGACCCAGTTGATGGTTTTTTTGTTTGTCATGGCAATCGGTCCTCAGGCACGGTCGGCCACTCGTTCACCCAGCAAGCCCGAGGGGCGCAGCGTGAGAATGATGATGAGCACGATGAATGCAAAGATGTCGGTGTAGTGGCTGCCCAGGAGGCCGCCGGTCAGCGTGCCGATGTAGCCCGAACCGATCGCCTCGATCAGCCCCAGCAGGATGCCTCCCACCACCGCGCCCGCCAGGTTGCCAATGCCACCGAATACGGCCGCAGTAAAGGCCTTGAGACCCGGCAGAAAACCCATGGTGTGCTGCGCTGTGCCGTAGTTCGAGGCATACATGATGCCGGCAATGGCTGCCAGGATGGCGCCAATGATGAAGGTGGCCGAAATGACCATGTCGGGCTTGACGCCCATCAGCGAGGCCACCCGCGGGTTCTCTGCCGTGGCACGCATGGCGCGGCCCAGGTTGGTGTGGTTCACCAGGTACATCAGCAGGGCCAGGGACACGGCCGTCACACCCAGAATCAGGATCTGCGTGGGCGTGATGTAAGCCCCACCAATTTCAAAGGGCGCGCTGGGCAGCAGCGTGGGATAGGGCTTGTAGTTAGGCTTCCAGATGATCATGGCCAGCGTCTGCAGCAGGATCGACATGCCGATGGCCGTGATCAGGGGCGCCAGACGGGGGCTGTTGCGCAGAGGCCGGTAGGCGACTTTCTCAATCACGAAATTGAGCGTTGCTGCTACTACACAGGCGATCAGCGTCGCCAATAGCAAGATGACCCAGCCCGGCGCGCCGGGCATGGCAGCTTGCATCATTCCGATACAGCTCCAACTGGTCAATGCACCGATCATGAGCACTTCGCCGTGGGCGAAATTGATCAGTTGAATAATGCCGTACACCATGGTGTAGCCCAAGGCTATCAAGGCGTACATGCTGCCGAGAACCAGACCATTGATGATCTGCTGCAGCAAGATTTCCATAAGAAAAGTCCTTCGTTTGTGACGGGTCCACGCTGGAGGCACCTGGATCGGTACAGCCTTTTGAGCCCGCCTGCCATCTAGCAAAAAACCCGCCGGAAATACAGCCATGCGGGTTTGAGGACGGAATTGTAGCCACTTGCAAACCGTTCACCATTGCGCGTTCGGGGGGGTTTTCCCTTGGGTTTTTATCCCATCAGGCAGGTTCCCGATGCATAAGAACGGGTTATGGAGACAGTCTTATTGATGTGCGGGCTTATCAATCAGGCGGCATTGCCATGTTGCGCGCGCGCAGTTCCTGCAACTTTTCGCCGATACGGATTTCCAGACCCCGCGGCACGGGCTGGTAAAAATGAGGGCTTTGCATGCCTTCGGGCCAATAGCTTTCGCCTGCGGCAAAGCCACCGGGTTCGTCGTGTGCGTAGCGGTAGCCCTTGCCGTAGTCCAGCTCTTTCATCAGCTTGGTCGGCGCATTGCGCAAATGCAAGGGCACGGGGCGGGTGCCATCCTGCTTTACAAAGGCACGCGCGGCGTTGTAGGCCTTGTAGAGCGCATTGGACTTGGGCGCCACGGCGAGGTAGACCACGCATTCGGCCAGCGCCAGTTCCCCCTCGGGGCTGCCCAGGCGCTCGTACACCTCGGCGCAATCAAGCGCGAGGCGCAGCGCACGCGGGTCGGCCAAGCCCACGTCCTCGGAGGCCATGCGCACCAGGCGGCGCGCCATATAACGCGGATCAGCGCCGCCGTCGAGCATGCGCACCAGCCAGTACAGCGCGGCATCGGGGTCAGATCCGCGCACCGACTTGTGCAACGCGCTGATGGTGTCGTAGAACTGCTCGCCGCCCTTGTCATAACGGCGCATGCGCTCGCCCAGCACCTTGAGCACCCAGGCATCGGTGATCTCGGCCAGTTGCTCCTGCTGCGCCGCCATGGCCAGGGTTTCCAGCGTGTTGAGCAGGCGCCGCGCATCGCCATCGGCATAGGCCACCAGGCGCTCTATTGCTTCATTTTCGATAGCTGGAAGCGCTTGCTGCGCCTGCGCCAAAGCCACAATTTGCTTCAAATCCTCGGTAGAGAGCGGTTGCAGTACATACACCGCCGCGCGCGAGAGCAGCGCCGAGTTGACCTCGAACGATGGGTTCTCCGTAGTGGCCCCGATGAAGGTGAACAGCCCGCTCTCCACATGAGGCAAAAAGGCGTCCTGCTGGCTCTTGTTGAAGCGGTGCACCTCGTCCACAAACACCAGGGTGCGCTGCTGCACCAGCCCATCGCGCGCCGCTTCGGCCAGTTGCACGGCCTCGCGGATGTCTTTCACCCCACCCAACACGGCGCTGATGCTGATGAACTGCGCATCGAAGGCGTCGGCCATGAGGCGCGCAATGGTGGTCTTGCCCACGCCCGGGGGGCCCCACAGAATGCAACTGTGCGGTCGGCCCGACTCAAACGCCAGGCGCAGCGGCATGCCCGGCCCCAGCACATGCTGCTGACCAATGACTTCAGAGAGCTGGCGCGGGCGCAGGCGTTCGGCCAGGGGTTGGTGGGGTACGGCAGGGTGTTTCACGGTTGCCATGGATGGTAGCGGGCAATGGGCCACAATAAACACCCACGGAGGTATCGCATGGCCGTTTGCATTCTTCAACTCAGCCGTTCCCGCCCCACCGGCGAGGGCACGCGCATCGCCTGAATGCACACGGCAGAATCCCTCGATGCCTTGTTGGTTCGTGTGCGCGCCTGCCAGCTCTGCGCGGCGCACCTGCCGCTGCCCCCCCGCCCGGTGCTGCAGGCGGCCACGGGCGCGCGCATCCTGATCGCCGGCCAGGCACCGGGCCGCAAGGTACACGCCTCGGGCATTCCTTTTGACGACGCCAGCGGCGAACGCCTGCGCGCCTGGATGGGTATCTCACGCACCCCGTTCTACGACCCGCACCAAGTGGCCATCCTGCCCATGGGCTTTTGCTACCCTGGCATGGGCCGCTCGGGCGACCTGCCCCCGCGACCCGAATGCGCCCCGGCCTGGCGCCAGCCGCTGCTCGATCACCTGCCTGCCGTACAGCTCACCCTCGTCATGGGCCACTACGCCCTGGCCTGGCACCTGCCCCAGCAGCGCGGCACGCTGACCGAAACGGTGCGGCAATGGCGCAACCACGGCCCCGAGCTGCTGGCGCTGCCGCACCCCAGCCCGCGCAATAACGGCTGGCTGCGGAATAACCCGTGGTTTGAGGAAGAACTGCTGCCGGAGCTGCGTGCGCGGGTCGCCCTGGCATTGCGGGGGCCGGCCTGAACAAGCGCCCGACTATTGCTTGAGCACATCCACCCCTGCCGGGGGCTTGAACTGGAAGGTGGCAGCAGGCAGCGAGAGATTGGCCTGCAGATTGGCAAAGCGGATAACCGAGCGCTGACCAAAGCTGTCAAGAATCTCCAGCACTTCGAGTTGATCGCCACGCAAGCCCACGCGCACGTTCTGCAACTGCCCGTCTCGGGACTTGGGCGTGGCCTGCACCCACTGCAGGCCCTCGTGCTCAGGCGCGGATTCGAGCGCAAAGTCGGCACGCAAGGCCCGCAGATCAGGAGCCGAAGCCAGCAAGGCCGCCGGTGTGTTGCCCAGGGCCTGCGCCTGCGGACGCTGGGTGACCTGGTTCAGATCCACGTCGTAGAACCACAACGTCTGGCCGTCCGCCACGATGGTCTGCTCGAACGGCTTCTTGTAATCGAAGCGAAATCGTCCCGGGCGCTGAAATTCGAACTGGCCGCTGGAGGTTTTCTGGCGCGCGGCCTGCCCATCCTTGCCAGGGCTGGTCACCACCTGGGTAAAGTCGGCCCGCGCAGCCTGGGTGCCCTGCATAAATGATTCAAGGCTTTTTAGGCCATCAGCGCTTGCCCACTGGGCGGTAGCAGCTATAAATAATGTAGCAAAAATACGTTTCATCAGAACTCCGTGCCGGACTTGGCTACTCACTACGTGCAGGTACCAGCACTTCGCGCTGGCCGCTGGTCGTCAGTGAGCTGACCAAACCGGCGTTTTCCATGTCTTCGAGCAGGCGCGCCGAGCGGTTGTAGCCAATGCGCAGCTTGCGCTGCACATAGGAAATGCTGGCCTTGCGGTCCTTGAGCACCACTTCGACCGCCTGGTCGTACATGGGGTCTTTTTCGCCACCATCACCCCCGCCTTCACTATTGAGATCACCGTCACCGTCTACGGTTCCGCCTTCGAGCACCCCTTCTATGTAGTCCGGTTCCCCTTGTTGCTTGAGGTAATTGACGACACGGTGTACTTCCTCGTCCGACACAAAGGCGCCGTGCACGCGGATCGGCAAGCCCGTGCCGCTGGCCATGTAGAGCATGTCGCCCATGCCCAGCAAGGCTTCGGCGCCCATCTGGTCCAAAATGGTACGGCTGTCGATCTTGGAGCCGACCGAGAAAGCGATGCGGGTAGGAATGTTGGCCTTGATCAACCCGGTAATCACATCTACGCTGGGGCGCTGCGTGGCCAAAATGAGGTGAATGCCCGCCGCCCGCGCCTTTTGCGCCAGACGCGCAATCAACTCCTCGATCTTCTTGCCCACCACCATCATCAGATCGGCCAACTC
>JAUYGP010000426.1 GCA_030690515.1 Giesbergeria sp. | reverse complement strand
CTGGTCGGCACCAACAACATCGACACCAACTCGCGCCTGTGCATGAGCAGTGCCGTGGCGGGCTACAAGCAGACGCTGGGCGCCGACGCCCCGCCCGCCTGCTACGACGACCTGCGGCACGCGCAGTGCCTGTTCATCATTGGCAGCAACACGGCCTGGGCGCACCCGGTGCTGTTTCGCCGCATTGAGGACGCCCGGCGCAGCAACCCGCAACTCAAGATCATCGTGGCCGACCCACGCCGCACCGACACGGCCGAAATCGCCGACCTGCACCTGGCCCTGCAGCCTGGCACCGATGTGCGCCTGCTCGGCGGCATGCTGCACCTGATGCAGCGCGAGGGCTGGCTTGATGGCGCGTACATCGCCGCCCACACCACGGGACTGGACGCACTGCAGCCGCACATTGCCGAATGCACGCCCGAGCGCGTAGCGCTCGAATGCGGCATCAGCGCACATGACCTGCTCACCGCCACACGCTGGTTCGCCGGACTGCAGGGCGGCGCAGCGCGGCCCCGCACACCCACGCTCAGCCTGTACTGCCAGGGCCTGAACCAGAGCACCAGCGGCACGGCCAAGAACGCCGCGCTGGTGCATCTGCACCTAGCCACGGGGCAGATCGGCAAGCCCGGCGCGGGGCCGCTCTCGCTCACCGGTCAATCCAACGCCATGGGCGGGCGCGAGGTGGGCGGCATGGCCAACCTGCTCTCAAGCCACCGCGACCTGGCCAACCCCCGGCACCGCGCCGAGATGGCCGCGCTGTGGGGCGTGAGCGACGTGCCTGCACGCCCCGGCAAGACCGCTGTGGAAATGTTCCAGGCAGCGGCCGACGGCGAGATCAAGGCCCTGTGGATCGCCTGCACCAATCCAGCGCAAAGCATGCCCGACCAGGCCACGGTGCGCCGCGCCCTGCAGCGCGCCGAGTTCGTGGTGGTGCAAGACGCCTTTGCCACCACCGCCACCTGTGGCTATGCCGACCTGCTGCTGCCCGCCAGCACCTGGGGCGAGAAGACCGGCACCGTGACGAACAGCGAACGCCGCATCTCGCGCGTGCGCAGCGCCGTGCCCACCCCCGGCGAGGCGCGGCACGACTGGCAGATCGCGGTGCAGTTCGCGCACCGACTTGAAGCGCAGCTGCGCCCCGGCCTGCCCACGCTGTTCCCTTACCCCACGGAACAGGCCGACGCGGGCGCCGAGGCCCTCTGGAACGAGCACCGCGAGAGCACGCGCGGGCGCGACCTCGAGATCACCGGCCTGAGCTACGCACTGATCGACACGCAAGGCCCGCAGCAGTGGCCCTACGCGGCAACGGCCGACACAGGCAAGGCCCGGCTGTACGAAGACGGCGTCTTCCCCACCCCGGACGGGCGCGCACGCTTCGTGGCACTGCAATACCGGGGCGTGGCAGAGCCGCGCAGCGCGCGCTATCCCTTCAGCCTGACCACCGGCCGCCTGCGCGATCAGTGGCATGGCATGAGCCGCACCGGCACGCTGGCCCGCCTGTTCGGCCATGCACCTGAACCCGCCTTACAGATGCACCCGCAGGACATGGCCCGCCAGGGCCTGCAGGACGGCGACCTGGCCTACATCACCAGCGTGCGCGGCAGCATCGTGGTGCCCGTGCAGTCCAGCGACGAAATGGCACCAGAGCAGGTTTTCCTGGCCATGCACTGGGGCAGCGAATACCTGGGCGGGCGTACCTCTACCGGCCTGCGGCTGGCGGGGGTCAATGCGCTCACCACACCCGCCTTCTGCCCTACCTCGAAACAACCCGAACTCAAGCACGCGGCCGTCAAGGTGCTCAAGGCCGAACTCCCCTGGCGCCTGGTGGCCCGC
>JAUYGP010000420.1 GCA_030690515.1 Giesbergeria sp. | reverse complement strand
GCGGGCCGACATGGACCGCATGGTGCACGGATTCCGGCGCATGCGCGAGATTCTGGCGCAACCTGCGCTGGCGCAGTACGGCGCGCGTGAACTGCCTTCATCGGCTGCCGCGCAGACGGATGTCGAGATTGAGCAGTTCATTCGCCGCTATGCCGACACCATCTACCACCCCGTGGGCAGTTGCCGCATGGGGCCCGGGCCTATGGATGTGGTGGATGCGTCGCTGCGCGTGCACGGCTTGCAGGGGCTGCGGGTAGTCGATGCGTCCATCATGCCGCGCATCGTCAGCGGCAACACCAATGCGCCGACCATCATGCTGGCCGAGAAGGCCGTGGACATGCTGCGGGCCGCGCACTGAAATATTAAATAAATCAGGCTGTAGCGCTTTACTGGTAAGCGCTTGCAGCTATATTTATAATAGCAAACAGGTCAAGCCCTAAAGCGCCTGCGCGTCAAGGCCAGCGCCACCCAGTAGGCCGCCACCGTGCTGGCCAGCATCACCAGGCCATGGCGCAGCGGCTGCTGGGGCCACTGGTCCATGAACAGCGGGCGCACCAACTCCACCGCGTTGGTCAGCGGCAGCCAGTCGGAGATGGCGCGCACCAGCGGCGGGAGCTGTTCGCGCGGGAAGAAAACGCCCGACAAAAACATCATCGGCGTGAGAACCAGGGTGAAGTAATAGGTGAAAAAGTCGTAGCCCTTGGCCAGCGCATTGAAGATGAGGGCAATGCTGGAGAACATGATGCCCACGCACAGCAGCACGGGCCAGGCCACGAGCAGCTTGGGCGAGTGGCTGATGCCCAGCGCCAGCATCACGCCCAGGATGGCTGTAACGGTAAACAGCGCCTTGAATGCCGCCCACAGCATCTCGGCCAGCACCACATCGTCCAGCCCCACTGGGGTGTTCATGATGCCGTCCCAGGTTTTTTGCACATGCATGCGCGAGAAGGCCGAATACAGCGCCTCAAAGCTCGCGGCGTTCATGGCGCTCATGCAGATCGAGCCGCTGGCCAGGAACAGGATGTAGGGCACCTGCGTGCCGTTGACCGACAGCTCCCCGACCAGCGCGCCCATGCCGTAGCCAAAGGCCACCAACCACATCAACGGTTCGGCAATGTTGCCCACCAGACTGGGATTGGCCAGCTTGCGCCAGACCAGCAGGTTGCGCAGGAAGACTGGCCAGCAGCGGCTGGAGAGGCTGGGCGCGCGCCATACAGAAGGCGGTGGATCGGCAGTGTGGGGCGCTTGTGGAAGTGCAGTGCGCATGTGCCTATTGTGCGGTGTCGGCGGGTTGCCGGACAGCCCCCGGCACCCTCCAACGACCATGGCTTACAGTCACTGTCAGCCCGTCATTTCCATTTTCATCCTCTTTTCTGAATAGCCCCGCCATGACCACCCTTGGAACCCCTCTGTCGCCCCACGCCACCAAAGTCATGCTGCTGGGGTCGGGCGAGCTGGGCAAGGAAGTGCTGATCGCGCTGCAGCGCCTGGGCGTGGAAACCATTGCCGTGGACCGCTACGACCACGCGCCCGGCCAGCAGGTGGCGCACCACAGCCGCACCATCACCATGAGTGACCCGGCCCAGCTCAAGGCCCTGATCGAGGCCGAGCGCCCCCACCTCGTGGTGCCCGAGATCGAGGCCATCGCCACCCCCATGCTCGAAGAGCTGGAAGCCGCAGGCACGGTGCGCGTGATCCCCACGGCCCGCGCCGCGCGACTGACCATGGACCGCGAAGGCATCCGCGTGCTGGCCGCTGAAACCCTGGGCCTGCCCACCAGCCCCTACAGGTTCTGTGATTCACTGGACGAACTGCAAGCCGCCATTGAGGGGGTGGGCGGGGCCCCAGGCATTGGCTACCCCTGCGTCATCAAGCCCGTGATGAGCAGCTCCGGCAAGGGCCAGAGCAAGATTGACGGCCCGGCCGACGTACCGAAGGCCTGGGCCGCAGCCATGGCCGGTGGACGCGTGAGCCACGGCCGGGTGATCGTCGAGGGCTTCATTGATTTCGATTACGAGATCACGCTGCTCACCGTGCGTTCCCTCGGGGCCGAAGGCCAGGTGGAAACGCATTTCTGCGCACCCATCGGCCACCTGCAGGTCAGCGGCGACTATGTCGAAAGCTGGCAGCCTCACCCCATGCACCCCGCCGCGCTGGAGAAGGCGCGCCAGATCGCCAAGGCCGTCACCGACAACCTGGGCGGCCAGGGGTTGTTTGGCGTGGAGCTATTTGTGCAAGGCGAGCAGGTCTGGTTCAGCGAAGTGAGCCCGCGCCCGCACGACACCGGCTTGGTCACGCTGTGTACCCAGCACCAGAGCGAGTTTGAACTGCACGCCCGCGCCATTCTGGGTCTGCCGGTGGATACCAGCCTGCGCAACCCCGGCGCCAGCGCTGTGATCTACGGCGGCATGGACGCCGTGGGCATCGTGTTTGATGGTGTGGAAGAGGCCCTGCGCGTGCCCGGCATCGACCTGCGCCTGTTCGGCAAACCCGAGAGCTTTGCCAAGCGCCGCATGGGCGTGGCCCTGGCCCGCGCGGTGGATGTGGACACGGCACGCAGCAACGCCAAGCTGGCGGCCAGTAAGGTCAGGCCGCGCGTGGTTTGAGGCCTAAATGGCCTCAAACGCTTTTCTGGTAAGCGCTATTCGCGATCCATTTGGGAGCGATTCGCGCACTCAACCATCCTCGCGGATCTGCCTCCCGGTGAGCTTGAGGAACAGGTCTTCCAGGTTCGCCGGGCGGTGCAGCGTGCGCAGATGGGGCTGGGTGAGCAGTGCATCGAGCAAGGGGTGCACGTCGTGGGTGTAGAAAAACACCGTCTCGCCACTGACCTCGACACGCGCGGCCAGCGTGGTGAAGGCGGGGTCGGTGGCGAGCGCCACGGCCCCGGCGCCATACACCTCGACCACATCGCGTTCCAGGTGCTCTGCGATCAGCGCGCGGGGTGCGCCTTCTGCGATCTTGCGGCCATGGTCGAGCACCAGCAGGCGCGAGCACAGGCGCTCGGCCTCGTCCATGAAGTGCGTAGTCAGCAAAATGGACGTGCCCGATTGCACCAGGCGCTG
>JAUYGP010000416.1 GCA_030690515.1 Giesbergeria sp. | reverse complement strand
ACAGTGAGGGTGCGTTCGGTGGGCGTCAGGATGACCTGGCGGCCAGAGTAAAGCTCGGCTTCGGCATGCTCCACGCCTGAGACCTCGCGCCCCGTAATCGGGTGGGCCGGTACAAAGGAGCCCACCTTGTCGCGCAGGGCGCGCTCGGCGGCCTGCACCACGTCAGCCTTGGTCGAGCCCACGTCCATGACCAGCATCTGGGGGGTCACCAGGTGTTTGATGGCCTTGAGCGTGGCTTCCGTGGCCGATACTGGTATCGCGAGTAAAACAATGTCGGCGCCGGCCACGGCCAGCAGCGCAGAAGGGGCTTCCACGTCGATCACACCCAACTGGCGGGCGCGGTCCGTCGTGGATGGGGATTTGCTATAGCCCACCACGCGTTGCACCAGGCCCGCGCGCTTGAGGGCCAATGCAAACGAGCCCCCCATGAGGCCACAGCCAATGAGGCCCAATTGTTCAAACATGGAGAGTCCTTGCGGTGTCAGGGGCAGTGCGCGGCGCAATGGGGGTGGCAGGGTGGTGCAGGATCATGGCGTCACCGGGTAAGTGCCCAGCACCTTGTAGAAGGCGCACAGGCTGCGCAATTCAAGGAGCGCGGCACTGACATGGGCTTGGCTGGGGTGGCCGTCGATGTCGATGTAGAAATAGTATTCCCACTGGCCGGTGCGTGCTGGGCGCGATTCGAAGCGGGTCATGGAGACGCCGTGCTTCTTGAGCGGAACCAGCAGATCGTGCACGGCGCCTGGCTCGTTGGGCACCGAAACGATGAGACTGGTGCAGTCTCGGGCCGAGGGTGGCGGGGTGTCCAGCGTGTGCGGCAGACAGATGATGGCGAACCGTGTGCGGTTGTAGGCGTCGTCCTGGATGGCGTGCGCCACGATGTGCAGGCCAAACTGCGTTGCGGCACGGTCGCTGGCCAGGGCCGCCCAGGCTGGGTTGGTCGCGGCCAGGCGCGCGCCTTCGGCGTTGCTGGAGACAGGGCGGCGCTCCACATGCGGTAGGTGCTTGGAGAGCCAGGCCTGGCATTGGGCCAGGGCCTGTGGGTGTGCCAGCACGGCCTCGATGCCCTCGACCGAGGGGAGGGTGCGCAGCAGGTTGTGGCGCACCAGCAGGCTGACCTCGCCCACCACATGCGTAGGGGTGTGCAAAAACAGGTCGAGCGACCGGGTGACGACGCCTTCGACCGAATTCTCAACCCCCACGACACCGAACTGGGCGCTGCCCGATGCCGTGGCGTGGAACACTTCATCGAAATTGGCGCAGTACACGATGTCGGCGGCGCCACCAAAGAACTCGATGGCAGCCTGCTCGCAGAAAGTGCCTTCTGGCCCCAAGACGGCCACGCGCTGGGGCGATTCAAGCGCCAAACAGGCGGACATGATCTCGCGCCAAATAGCGGTGACATGGGCGCTTTTGAGCGGACCCGGGTTGGCGGTCTGGATTTTCTCAATGACCTGCGCCACGCGGTCGGGGCGAAAGAACGGCGTGCCCTCGCGCTTCTTGACCTCGCCAACGCGCTCGGCCACCAGGGCGCGCTGGTTCAGCAGGGTCAGCAACTGCTGGTCAATATTGTCGATCTGGACGCGCAGGCTGGACAGGTCGGAGGAGGATTGCGGTGTATTCATTGAAGGGTGCGTGGGTCAGGCGTGCTGCTGTTCAAATTCTCGCATGTAGTCGACCAGCGCCTGTACGCCTGCCAAGGGCATGGCGTTGTAGATGCTGGCACGCATGCCGCCCACGGACTTGTGGCCCTTGAGTTGCAGCAGGCCGCGCTGTTTTGCACCGGCCAGGAAAGCGTCGTTGCGGGTTTCGTCGCGCAGAAAGAAAGGGATGTTCATGCGCGAACGGCAGTTGGCGGCGACCTTGTTGACGTAGAAGCCGGAATTGTCGATGGACTCATACAGCAACTGGGCCTTGGCGAGGTTGCGTTGCTCCATGGCGGCGATGCCGTTGGCTGTGTCTTCGCGCTGGCGCTTGAGCCATTGGAAAGTCAGGCCTGCCATGTAGATGCCCCAGGTGGGTGGGGTGTTGTACATGGACTGGTTGTCTGCCACGATTTTGTAATCGAATGCGCTCGGGCAGGTGGGCAGGGCATGGCCCAGCAGGTCTTCGCGCACTACCACCAGGGTGAGGCCCGCAGGGCCCAGGTTTTTCTGTGCGCCACCAAAGGCCAGGCCCACGCGCGACCAGTCGACCGGGCGCGATGCTACGTGCGAAGAAAAATCGATGACCAGCGGGGTGTCCACCCCCAGGGCGCGCAGGTCGGGCAGGGTGTGAAACTCAACGCCATTGATCGTTTCGTTGCTGCACAGGTGCAGGTAACTGGCCCCCTTGCTGGGACGCCATTGCGCCGGGTCGGGTAGGGTGGTGAAGCCCTGGTCTTCGCCCGATGCGATGACGTTCACCTCGGCGGCGTATTTGCGCGCCTCTTTTTGCGATTTCTGGCTCCAGCTCCCGGTGACGACAAAATCCACGGTGGCTGCACGCGAGAGATTCAGCGGGACGATGGCGTTCTCTGCCAAACCACCGCCCTGCATGAAAAGAATCTTGAAGTGCGCGGGCACTGACAGCAGTTCGCGCAGATCGGCTTCGGCCTGCTCGTAGATAGAGATGAATTCCTTGCCCCGGTGGCTCATCTCCATCACGCCCATGCCGCTGCCATGCCAGTCGAGCATTTCAGCCGCGGCCTGCTCCAGAACTTCGGCGGGGATGGCCGCCGGGCCGGCGGAAAAATTGTACGGGCGTTGCATGGTTTTTGGGCTCAAAAGAGCTTGAAGCGCTTTTTAAATAAGCACCTCAAGCTACAGAAACGATAGCTTGCGAATGGTGTATCAAGCGTCGGCAGAGGGTGGCGTTTCGTCCGGTGTGGAGGAGGGCTCGTCGCCTGTGGATTCGAGATCTGCGGGGTTGGCATCGTTTTCCACAATGCGCTGCAGTCCGCTGAGCTGGGAGCCTTCGTCCAGGGCAATCAACGTCACGCCTTGCGTGGCGCGACCCAGTTCACGGATCTCGCTGACGCGCGTGCGCACCAGAACACCCTTGTCAGTGATGAGCATGATCTCGTCGTCGGCACGCACCAGAGTGGCGGCCACGACCTTGCCGTTGCGCTCGGTTTGCTGGATGGCGATCATGCCCTTGGTGCCACGACCGTGGCGGGTGTATTCGGTGATGCTGGTGCGTTTGCCGTAGCCGTTTTCGGTGGCGGTCAGCACGCTTTGGGTTTCGTCTTCTGCCACCAGCATGGCGATCACGCTCTGGCTTTCTTCGAGCATCATGCCGCGCACGCCGCGGGCCTGTCGGCCCAGCGGACGTACGTCGTTTTCATCAAAACGCACGGCTTTGCCACCGTCGGAGAACAGCATCACGTCGTGCTGGCCGTCCGTGAGGGCAGCGCCAATCAGATAGTCGCCTTCGTCCAGATTCACGGCGATGATGCCGCCCTTGCGCGGGTTGGAGAACTCGTCCAGCGCCGTCTTCTTGACCGTACCCATGCTGGTGGACATGAAGACATATTGGTCCGCCGGGAAGCTACGCTTTTCTCCCGTGAGCGCCAGCACCACGTTGATCTTCTCGCCTTCTTGCAAGGGGAACATGTTCACGATGGGGCGCCCACGCGAACCACGTGAGCCGGCTGGCACTTCCCACACCTTGAGCCAGTACAGTCGTCCGCGATTGGAGAAGCACAGGATGTAGTCGTGTGTGTTCGCGATGAAGAGCTGGTCGATCCAGTCGTCTTCCTTGGTGGCGGTGGCCTGCTTGCCGCGCCCGCCGCGCTTCTGCGCCCGGTATTCTGACAACGGCTGGCTCTTGATGTAGCCCGTATGGCTGAGCGTGACCACCATGTCGGTGGGCGTGATCAGGTCTTCGGTGGACAAGTATTGCGCGCTGTACTCGACCAGGCTGCGGCGGGCGCCGAGCTTGGTCTGGCCAAACTCCTGCTTGATGGCGGTGAGTTCTTCGCCAATGATGGTCGAGACACGCTCGGGCGTGGCCAGGATGTCCAGCAGGTCTTCAATGACCGACATCACATCCTTGTATTCGGCCACGATCTTGTCCTGCTCCAGCCCGGTGAGGCGCTGCAGGCGCATTTGCAAGATTTCTTGTGCTTGGGTCTCCGAAAGCCGATACAACCCGTCCTGCCCCATGCCGAATTCGGCTTCCAGCCCTTCTGGACGGTAGTCGTCAGCGTTCACTACGCCGCCATCGGCCCGTGTGCGGGTGAGCATCTCGCGCACCATCTTGCTGTCCCAGCTGCGTGCCATCAGTTCGCTCTTGGCCACCGGCGGGGTGGGTGCATTGCGGATGATGGCAATAAAGTCGTCAATGTTGGCCAGCGCAACCGCCAGGCCTTCGAGCACATGGCCCCGGTCGCGTGCCTTGCGCAGTTCAAACACAGTACGGCGCGTGACAACCTCGCGCCGATGTTGCAGGAAGACGCTGATCAGGGTCTTGAGATCGCACAGCCGGGGCTGGCCATCAATCAGGGCGACCATGTTCATGCCGAAGGTGTCCTGTAGCTGCGTCTGCTTGTACAGGTTGTTGAG
>JAUYGP010000484.1 GCA_030690515.1 Giesbergeria sp. | reverse complement strand
TATGACGTGCAGGCCACACTCGACGGCCTGATCGACCTGGTGCGCCGTGAGCAGCCCGTGCTGGGCGCCCTCATCAACCCTGGCTTTTTGCGTTATCTGGGTGGTAGCGTGCAGCGCGAAGTGCGCCGCGTCGTGCTGCGCGCTCTGGTCCCCGACGATGCCGACGTGGTGTATGACACCCGTTTTCTTGACAGCTTCTTTGCCGACGACACCCGTGCCATTGCCGAGAACAACAGTGTGTACGACTGGCGCCCGCAGGTGGCCGTGCCGCTGTACCACGGGCGCGACGACCAGACCGTGCCCTACGCCAGTTCAGTGCACACGCTGCAGGCCATGCGCACCCAGGGTGCGGGTGAACTCGTGACGCTGACCGATTGCCGGGCCGTGCCCGCCGGCCACCTGCCGTGCGTGGCGCCTTTTGTTGAATTCATGCTCGGGCGCGTGGGCGCCGTGGCCAGCGGGCTGTAGGCGAAGGCTGTAGGCGGTGGCGCGGCGCACTGCGCCCGCGTGCCGTTCATTCCTCCCAGAACGCCTCGATCAGTTCGCCCTGCGCATCCAGCAGCCACCACTCGATCACCACATCGCGCTGGCCCACACCCAGAATGCCGAGCAGCCCACGCGGCGCCGAGCGGCGCGGGCAACGCCACAGCTGATCGCCCGGCTGCGCTAGCGCCAGCACCCGGGCGCGTACTGTCGGGGGGACCTCTGGGCTGTGCAGATCCACCAGGCGGTCTTCGCCGTCGCCGATTTCCTGGGTGGCTTCGGGACGTGGGTAAGGCATGGGCGAGCTCCTTGGGCGTCCTGGGTTGAAAGCCAGGGCAGCAGGTGGCGCAGTCAGCGGTTTTTGCCCGGCTTTTGCAGGCGTTGCACGGCTTTTTGCAGTGCTCCAAAGTCCAGCTGACCCGGTTCACGCCCGGTTTCTTCGAAAATGGCGCGTGCTGTCTCGTGCTCTGGGTCGTTGGCGTCATGCCAGGCCATGGCCCATTGGGCAAAGCCTGGCGGGCCACCGCAGTCCTCGGGCGGGCAGCCGATCTGGGCCTTGACCAGCGTGGGCAGGGGCGCGTCGGTGGTGGTGATCTTCTTGAGCGTGATCACATGCTCCCAGTCGTCACCAAAGTCGTACAGGTAAAGCAGCTTGTCGCGCGGCGCAGTCATCACCTGCGACAGCTTGGTCTTGGCATCGCTGCGCGCAGGCTCGTCCATGAATGGTTCGTTCATCCGTGCCGCATCGGGTTCGTACCGGTTCCTTGGCGGTACGTCCCAATAGCTCGCAGCGCGGCCTGTGCCTGGTATGGCAAAGCCGTACAGGTGCGCGTTCTCCCAGCCCATGGCGGCCTGGATGAGCGAGTGCAGTTGGTGCAACGGCATGTCGGGCGCTACCAGTATCTCGCGGTAAATGGCGGGCCTGAGGCCGCGCAGTTCAATGCGCAGCAGCCAGGCTGTTGGCTGGGGGGTGCTGCTGCCAGCGGCAGGGAGGCTTGCAGTGGTCATGGTTGGAAGAGGTCAGTAGCCGCGCAGCAGCATGTCCAGTGCGGTCTCAATTTGCAGCATCTGGGATTTTCCGGTGGCACGGGGTGCAGGCAGCTCGTTCCGCAGGAAAACAGCGATACCAAGGGGGTGCAGATGGGCGATTTGCGAATCCACTGCAATGGCGGGGTTGAAGCGTTCAGTCATGCCCGGAAAGGCACCCGGCACCGCCAACGGAACGCAAACCCGTTCGGCAAAGCGGTAGAGCAGGTCGCTCTGGATGTCCATGACATAGGGGAACGCGTGGCGGTCTTCTTCAATGGGGTTGTCGTAAATGTCCAGGCGTGCCATGGTTCATTTTTGTTGTTCTGCACGCCAGCGACGCACACGCTGTGAATAGGGTTCGCGCTGCTCGGCCCAGGCGTTGTATTGGTCGATGTCGGTGGCGTGCTGCGAGGACCACTCGTGAATGCGGCGCGCGTCTGCGGTGCCCGCTGCTGCGTAGCGGGCGGGCTCTTCCTGTGCGGTGAGGGGCGCGGGCACCACTTTGACCGGCATCAGGGTGATGGTGCCGTCGGGTGCGGTCTGCACCTCGAACAGCTGCCCCGCGTACCTCTTGCCCAGCGATATCTGGCCGCTGGCGCCGACTTCTTTCAACATGGCATGCCTCCAGTTGTGCGTCATGCAATCATGCGGCATGAAAAATGGGCGGTCAAGCTTGGGTCGTGCCAGCGGGTGCCAGGCACGGGTCAGCCTTGGCTTGGGGCTAGCGCCGCCAGTTGCACCTTCAGCGCCGGCAGCGCTGTTTGCACGGTTTCCCAGACCACGTCCAGATTGATTTCAAAGTAACCATGTGCAATGCGGTTGCGCATGCCTTTCATGGCACGCCAGGGGATGTGCGCGTGCTGCAGCGCGAAGGCTTCATTCTCCTTGAGAATTTTGGTGGCTTCCTCGCCGATCAGGATCAGGTTGAGGATGACGGCCTGCTGGGTTTTCTTGTCTTGCGCAAAAGTGTTCCGATCCAGGCCCTCCACATAGGTGCAGGCCAGCGTGGCCGCCTCCAGCATGTGTGCCAGGTAATCCGGGATGCGTGAGTCTTTCATACCGGCTGGGCTTCTGCCAGTA
>JAUYGP010000413.1 GCA_030690515.1 Giesbergeria sp. | reverse complement strand
TGATCGGCTGGGTTTGCCCAGGCTCTCATGACCTCAACTTCTCGAACCGCCCGGTGCGGACCCGCATGCCGGGTGGTGTGGCAGGGGCGTGAGTCACAATGACTCACCCCCTATGCCGATTCTAAGGCCTCAGAGGCAGCCGTCCGGGCTCATTCCATTTCTAAATCAAACGATTACTTTGTCGCCTTCGCGTACGATTGAGAAACGGAATCAGTAGTGCGGTGGCAACTCATCGCGCAGGTTGCGCGGCGCGCCGTCGCCTGGCTCGGGCATCTGCTGGCGCAGGATGGAAAGCTCTTGCACCAGGCGGTCGATCTGCTGCTGCTGCCGGTAGATGGTCAGGTTCAACTGGTCGAGCAGGTCTTCGCTGTAGCTGGCCTTGATTTCCAACTCGTTCAGGCGCTGGTCGGTGTCGTGGGAAAAGGTCATCCGGTCAGGGCATGGGTTTGAATAAAAATGGACTGTAGCGTTGGGTGGGTAAGCGCTGATAGCTATCAATAAAATAGCAATACCGGTCGTGCAGGCCCCCACGACCGGTGTATCTGCTTATTCGTCCTGGGTGCGAATGGTTTCGCGGCCGCTGCGGTCTTTCACGCGGCCCAGGTCATGGTCGAGTGCGCGCACCAGCTTTTCTGCGGCGCCCGTGAAGGCGTCTGCCACCTTGTCAGCATCGGCCGTCACCGTGACGGGCTGGCGACCAGCGGGGCGTGCCTCCAGGCGGCAGCGTTTGTCGTTGGCACCCGATTTGCCGCCATCGACATCCGAGAGGAACACTTCCACGCGGGTGATGACATCACGAAACCGGCCGAGGCGGGTGGTGGCTTCTTCCTGAATCCAGTGGGCCAGGGACTCGCCGCCCTGAATTTTGTTGTCGGTGTGCACTTGAACTTGCATGGATTCTCCTTTGGCATGGGCCGACATGGGGTGTCGGACTGAAAACGGGATCTAACAGGGCACATCATGCCTGCAATGGCGGGCGTGAACTTGAGTCCGGTCAATGTCCGGGGGGCCGGTGGGGCTCCCACGCATTGAGTGAAAAGCAACACAAAGCAACGAATGCCCTGATGGATGAGCAGGTCGTGGCCTGCTCCTACACTGGGCGAGCGGGCGCGGTGCTACAAAGAGAAATGTTTGCACCGCGCCGTCTCAAAATCGGTTTGTCGGCCTGTTTCCAGCATGCCGACCCCGAACGTTCCCTTTTCACCGGTAAGACCCTTCAGTATGTGGAGCAGTCCATTGCCCACTGGATCATGTCTGCCGGGGCCATGGTTGTCATGGTGCCGTGCCCTACGGGCGAGACGGCGCGTGGCGACGTTACCTTGGCGCACTACGCCGACTGGCTTGACGGAGTGGTCATGCACGGCGGTGCCGATGTCTGGCCTGGCAGCTATGGCGAAGTGCCCCTGCGCGACGAATGGCAGGGTGACCGCGTGCGTGATCTCTACGATCTGGCCGTGGTCGAAGCCTTTGCCCAAGCAGGCAAGCCCATTTTTGGCGTGTGCCGGGGGTTGCAGCTCATCAACGTGGCCTTTGGCGGCACGCTGTACCAGGATCTGCAGGTGCAGCACCCTGGCGCGCAGTTGCATCGCAACGCCAGCACTTATGACCAGCATTTCCACGACATCGACATCGTGCCGGGCACGCGCCTGGCACAGTTGTACCCGGGGCAGCGGCGGGTGTGCGTCAACAGCATCCACCACCAGGGTATCAAGCAGATCGCGCCTGACTTTGTGGTCGAGGCCTTCAGCTATCCCGATGGCGTGCCCGAGGCCATCCGGCGCCGCCCGGGGCGTGGGCGGGGCGGCTATATCGCGGCCACACAGTGGCACCCCGAGTTCCACAAGGCGGGCACGCAAACCGTGGATGACACGGCCATCCTGCACGACTTTTTGAACGCCTGCACGGCGGCCCATTCCTTCCCCTTCCCGGGCCACAGCCCCCTGCACATCCGCGACCGCGCCGCCCGCCTGCTGCGCCAGGCGCTGCTGCGCCAGGATTGATATTTACAGCAAAAATGGCCTCTGGCGCTTACTGAATAAGCGCTGGCAGCTATCAAAATGATATTTTCGGCGGCTGGATTTTCCATCTGCAACGCAAGGGTGTCCGCCGCGTTACAGCGGCTTGCACGCCGCGCGCAGTAGCATGGGCCAACGCCGCGCATCCCTGCGCGCCACCCCCTTTCTTCTGGAGCATCCCATGCTGAATTTCGAGTTCTACAACCCCACCCGTATCGTCTTTGGCCAGAACAAGGTGGCCGAGCTGGCGCGCCTGGTGCCGCAGGAGGCCCGTGTGCTGGTGCTCTACGGCGGCGGCAGCGCGCGCAGTACCGGAACGCTCGCTGAAGTGCTGGCGGCGCTGGGTGAGCGCACCGTGTTCGAGTTTGGCGGCATCGAGCCCAATCCCAGCTATGAAACCCTCTCGCGCGCCGTCGACCTGGCCCGTGCCGAGCGTATCGACTTCCTGCTAGCCGTGGGCGGCGGCTCGGTGCTCGATGGCAGCAAGTTCGTTGCCGCCGCCGTGCCGTTTGAAGGCGACACCTGGAGCATCCTGGAAAAGCGCGGCAGCAACATCACCCGTGCCCTGCCCATGGGCGCCGTGCTCACCCTGCCCGCCACGGGTTCCGAGATGAACAGCGGCGGCGTGGTGACGCGCAAGGCCACGCACGCCAAGCTGGCGTTCTCCAGTCCGCTGTGTTTTCCGCAGTTTTCGGTGCTCGACCCGACCAAGACCTACACCCTGCCCCTGCGCCAGATTGCCAACGGCCTGGTGGACGCCTACGTGCACACCATGGAGCAGTACCTGACCTACCCGGTCAATGCGCCTGCGCAGGACCGGTTTGCCGAAGGCCTGCTGCAAACCCTGATCGAGCTCGCACCGCGCGCCATGCAGGAAGGCGAACCCGACTACGACAACCGCGCCAGCCTGATGTGGACGGCCACGCTGGCGCTCAACGGCCTGATCGGCGCCGGTGTTCCGCAGGACTGGGCCACACACATGATCGGCCACGAGCTGACCGCGCTGTATGGCATCGACCACGCACGCACCCTGGCCATCGTGCTGCCGCAGGTGATGCAGGCGCGGCGTGAGGCCAAGCGCGAAAAATTGCTGCAGTACGCCGCCCGTGTGTGGCACATCACCGAGGGCAGCGACGACGAACGCATCGACGCGGCCATTGCCCGCACGGCGCAGTTTTTTGAAAGTGTCGGCATCCCCACGCGCCTGTCGGCGTACGAGCTGGGCAGCGACGCCGTCGATGCCGTGGTGAAAGCCCTGACCGAGCACGGCATGGTCAAGCTGGGCGAGCATCGCGCCATCACGCCGGAAGTCAGCCGGGCGATTCTCGAAGCTGCTCTTTGAGTGCGCAGGTCGCTGGCGTGCGGCCTCCGGGCCCTGCCAGAATGCTCGCCAGTTCAATGCTTTGAGGAACCCGCTCCATGACCCCACCGCTTTCCGGCATCCGCATCGTCGAATTCGAAGGCATTGGCCCCGGCCCGCTGGCTGCGCGCATGCTGGCCGATATGGGCGCCACGGTCACGGTGATTGCCCGCCCGCAGCAGGGCGCGGTGGCGGCGCAACTCGGCGGCAGTGGCGACAACCCCTTGCGGCGCGGCAAGGCCGTGGTGCTGCTCGACCTCAAGCAGGACGCCGCCCGCGCCGAGGCCCTGGCCCTGGTGGCGCAGGCCGACGCGCTGATCGAAGGCAACCGCCCCGGCGTGATGGAACGCCTGGGCCTGGGGCCTGCCGAATGCGCAGCCGTCAACCCGCACATCGTCTATGGCCGCATGACCGGCTGGGGCCAGAGCGGCCCGCTGGCGCAGGCGGCCGGGCACGACCTGAACTACGTGGCGCTGACCGGCATGCTCTCGCTCTCGGCGCACCGGGGCGAGCGGCCCATCGTGCCACCCACAGTGGTGGGCGATGCAGGGGGCGCGCTGGGCCTGGCGTTTGGCATGGTCTGCGCCATCCTCGAGGCGAAAACCAGCGGCCAGGGCCGCGTGGTGGACGCTGCCATTGTCGACATCGTGGCCATGCTGGGCGGCATTGCGCAGTGGATTCGCGGCAGCGGCATGCTGGACGGCACGCACCCCAGCCCGTTCCACGATTCGCCGTTCTACGACGTGTACCGCTGCGCCGATGGCGGTTGCATCACGCTGGGCGCGCTGGAGCCGCAGTTCTACGCGCTGCTCCTGCAAAAGCTCGGGCTCGATGATGTGGACCGGGGGCACCAGTTCGACCCGCGCACCTGGCCCGCCCTCAAAGACCGCCTGACGACCCTGTTTGCCAGCCAGCCGCGCGCGCACTGGGATGCTTTGCTGGAAGGCACGGACGTGTGCTTTGCGCCGGTGCTCAGCGTGGCCGAGGCGGCAGAGCACCCGCACAACGTGGCGCGGGGCACCTACGCGCGCACGGCGGCAGGCGCCCTGGATGTGGCGCCCGCGCCGCGCTTTCTGCCGCTGAACGGCAGGTCCACCATGGGGGAGTCTGGACAATGAAAGCAGGTCTGCGCATCGTTCTGGGCCTGCTGGCCCTGCTGGTATTGGCCACCGCCGCGCTGCTGGCCTGGGCCTGGGCGCCCGATCTCGCACCCGCCGACGTGGAGAAACGCTGGGCGCAGGCACCGTCCACCTTCATCGAGGTAGACGGCCTGCGCGTGCACCTGCGCGACGAAGGTCCCCGGGACGACCCCGCGCCCATCGTACTCATCCACGGCACCTCGGCCAGCCTGCACACCTGGGACGGCTGGACTGAGGAGCTGCGCAAAACCCGCCGTGTCATCCGCTTTGACCTGCCGGGCTTTGGCCTGACCGGTCCGAATGCCGCTGGCGACTATTCGATGGCGGTCTATGTGCGCCTGGTGCTGGCGCTGCTCGACCAGTTGGGGGTGCAGCGCTTTGCCATTGGTGGCAACTCGCTGGGCGGCGAAGTGGCCTGGGCCACGGCGCACGCCGCGCCGCAGCGGGTGGAAAAGCTCATTCTGGTGGACGCTGCGGGCTATGCCTTTGAACCCGAATCGATGCCGCTGGCCTTTCGGGTGGCACGCACACCGGGCCTGAGTGCACTGATGGGTTATTTGCTGCCGCCCGGCATGGTCGAAAAATCGGTGCGCAATGTCTATGGTGACCCGGGCCGGGTCACGCCCGAGCTGGTGCAGCGCTACAGCGACCTGGCTCGCCGCGCGGGCAACCGCCATGCGCTGACGGTACGCATGGCGCAACACAACACAGGGCGCGAGCAGGACATCCGCGATCTGAAATTGCCCACGCTCATTGTGTGGGGCCAGCACGACCGGCTGATACCGCCTGTGAACGGCGACCGTTTTGCGGCCGACATTGCAGGCTCGCAGCTCGTCGTGTTTGAAGGCCTGGGCCATGTGCCGCAGGAAGAGGACCCGGCCGCGACGGTGGCGGTGGTGCAGCGGTTTTTGCAGCGGTGAGGGCGGTGGGGCCTGGCCTCACCTCTCTGCGCGGCGTCGTTCTACAAGCCGAGCGCTGCTTGCAAAAACTTTGATGGTTTTTTGCCTCTAGCGCTTACCAGGTAAGCGATAGCAGCTATAAAAATGATAGTTTTTAATGCTGGTGGCCATGCGCGCCATGCACATGGCGGTGCGCGATTTCCTCGGCACTTGCAGCGCGCACTTCAGTCACTTTGCAGCTGAACTTCAGCGCCTGTCCCGCCAGCGGGTGGTTGCCGTCCAAGTGCACCTCGGGGCCCTTGATCTTGACCACGTTGAACACCTGCGGCTGGCCGTCGTCGTCCATCGCCTGTAGTTGTCCGCCCACCTTCACGCCCGGGGGGAACTCGCTCTTGGGGATGGTGCGCACCAGGCCCTCGTCGCGCTCGCCAAAGGCGTCTTCCACGGCCAGGTCCAGCGCGGTGCCAAAGCCCACGGCCTGGCCTTCCAGCGCGGCTTCGACCTTGGGGAAAATGTTTTCGTAGCCGCCATGCAGGTACGACAGGCTGCCCCCGTCCAGCGGTTTTCCCGCAGGGGTGGTGACTTTGTAGGTGATGGTGACGGCGGAGTCTTTGGTGATGGCCATGGTGTTGCTTGCGCTTTCAGTGGGGAAAACAGCGCGGCGGAGCGGTGGGCCGAGCCCCGGCACCCGCGCGCGCATCAAAAACGTCGATTGTCCACGAGGTGCCACCAGTCCGTACAACACACGCGCCTGCCGAACAGGGCCTGTGGCATGTCCACCTATCCAGCAGCCGAGGCCTCAGCGGGGCGCTCTTCCTCCGTTTGCCCCGGGTAGCGCGCAAACCGCCGCGCTTCGGTGCCGTGCACCGGATCCTGCTCGGGCCAGGGCCAACCGCCGAACTGGGTGCGGCGGTAATCCTGCATGGCCTGCATGATTTCCTGCTGTGTGTTCATCACAAACGGGCCGTACTGCGCCACGGGCTCGGCGATGGGCTGGCCTTGCAGCACCAGGCATTCCACAGGCGCGGCACCGGTGTTGGTCAGTGGCCAGTCCTGGCCCGCCACCAGCTCCAGCGCGGCGTGCTGGCCCACGTCCTGCGGCCCCACACGCAGGCCCTCGCCCGCAAAAAAGTACAGCATGCGGCGTGTGCCTTGGCCTTGTGCAGCGGGCAGCGTCCACTGGGCGCCGGGGTCCATGCGCAGGGTCCAGATGGCCACGTCGGCCTCGGGCTGCGAGGCCCACGACTCCGGGGGCGGCGCCAGCGGGCTGGGTGCCCCCGGCAGCGCACCGGCCACCACTGTCACCATGGTGGCGCGCCCAGCGTCGTCGTGGTGGACAAGGCGCGGAATGCGCTCGTTCCACAGCATGGTGAAGTGCGGCTCCACCATCTTGTTGCGTGCGGGCAGGTTCAGCCAGATCTGGAACAGCTCTAGCGGGTTGGGCGCGGTGGCGTTCAGCAGCGGAAACATCTCGGAGTGCACGATGCCCTTGCCCGCGGTGACCCACTGCACATCGCCGCCGCCAAACCTTGCCGCAGCGCCCAGCGAGTCGGAATGGTCGATGAGCCCTTTGCGCACCAGCGTCACTGTTTCAAAACCCCGGTGCGGGTGGCCCGGAAAGCCCGGCACGGTATCGCCGTGGTACATGCTCCAGCCGTCCTTGCGACTGAAGTCGCTGCCGATCTGGCGGCCGTCCAGCGACACGGCGGGGGCAAACGCGCCATTGCCCGCCGGGTAGGCGTCATCGTGGTGGGCGCAGAACAAAAACGGATCGAGCGTGGGCCACAGCGGGCCGAGGGGCTGCGTGCGAAGGATGGGCGAAGAAGTGGTCATGGCGGTGCTCCTGGGTGTATTGGAGCGGTTTTGCCTGCGTGCGATAAGCCCCCGGCGGTGGAACACATTGTTCCATCGGCGCAATTGATCTTGAAACCGTCCCTGATGGACTTGGCACGACCAGCTGCCTATTCCCAGCTGCCTATTCGATAGCGCCTTCGGTCATATCCGCAGCAATCAGCTTGAACTGCTCCAGCGCCGCCTGCAGGTCTTCCACAATCTCCAACGCAATCACGCCCGGTGCGGGCAGGTTGTCGCTGTCGGCCAGTGATTCGTCCTTGAGCCAGAAGATGTCCAGGCTGGTCTTGTCCCGCGCGGCCAGCTCGTCATAGCTGTAGGCGCGCCAGCGGCCGTCAGGTGTTTCTGGCGACCAGGTGGCGTGCCGCTGCTGGCGGTTGTCTGCCTGGTACAGCGCCACAAACTCGTTCAGGTCCACGCGGGTCAGCGGGTTGGTCTTGAGCGTGAAGTGCTTGTTGGTGCGCAGGTCGTAAATCCACAGCTTCTTCGTCCACGGCGTTTCGCTCGCGCCCTTCTTCTCGAAGAACAGCACATTGGCCTTCACGCCCTGGGCATAGAACAGGCCGGTGGGCAGGCGCAGCAGGGTGTGCACATCGCACTCGTGCAACAGCTTTTTGCGAATGGTCTCGCCCGCGCCACCTTCAAACAGCACGTTGTCGGGCAGCACCACCGCCGCACGGCCGTGGGTGGTGAGCAGCGTCTTGATGTGCTGCACAAAATTGAGCTGCTTGTTGCTGGTGGTGGCCCAGAAATCGTCGCGTTCGATGGTGTCTTTTTCGGTGCTGGTGCGGCCGTCTTCACCCACGATGACGGTGCTGCTCTTCTTGCCAAACGGCGGGTTGGCCAGCACCACTTCATAGCGCTCGCCGGGGTCGGCCGCCAGCGCGTCGCCCACCACCACGGGCACCGACTTTTCAGATCCAATGCCGTGCAGCATCATGTTCATGGCGCACACGCGGGCCGTGCCCTGCACCAGTTCGTAGCCGGTGAAGGCCTTTTCCTTCAGATGCTTGAGCTGCTCGCGCGTCAGGCTCTTGTGGTGACTGGTGATGTAGTTGTGTGCGGTGAACAGAAAGCCGCCCGTGCCACAAGCCGGGTCACAAATGCGCTCGGCCGGCAGCGGCGCAATGCAGTCGACCATGGCCTGGATGAGTGCGCGCGGCGTGAAGTATTGTCCTGCGCCGCTCTTGGTGTCTTGCGCGTTCTTCTCCAGCAAGCCCTCATACGCATCGCCTTTCACGTCAGCACCCAGAATCGTCCAGGTCTCGGCACCGATCAAATCCACAATCACCCGGCGCAGCTTGGCCGGGTCTTGAAACTTGTTTTGCGCCTTGCCAAAAATCAAGCCCAGCGTGCCTTTTTCTTGCCCCAGCTTTTCCAGCGCATGGCGGTAGTGGTCAAACAGCTCGTCGCCATCCTTGGCCAGCAGAGAGGCCCAAGCGTATTCAGCGGGCACGATGCTGGGCTGGTTGTAAGGCGGCTGCGATCGTTCATCGGCCATCTTCAGGAACAGCAGGTAAGTGAGCTGCTCCACATAGTCGCCATAGCTCATGCCGTCGTCGCGCAGCACGTTGCAGTAGTTCCAGAGCTTCTGGACGAGGGAGTGGGTGGTGGTGTTCATCAGTCTTTCAATCTTGCAATCTGTGCCAGCCGGGCTTTGACTATGGGTTCACGCTCCGGGTCGCTCAATAGGCCGGGCAGGGCGTTGTGGAAGGCGGGCATTTGCAGCAGCGCTGCAGCAGCTTGCGCCACATGCTGGCGCACGGGTGCGCTGGCGGCGGCCACCTCGCGGGCCACTGCGGCGCGGCCCTCCAGCACGGTCATGATGTCTTCCAGGTCGTGGCTCAAGTACACATCGTTGCCGCCACGGTCTTTGAAGGCCTCCAGCTTGGTCGCCAAAAAGTGCGGTGCCGACAGGTGGCGCACCACCAGTCCATCCGCAAGCCCATCTGCCCGTCCATCTCCCAGCGTGGCCGTGAGCGCCTCGTCAAACCCCACACGGTACCAAGGGTTGGCAAAGCCCATCACCTTTTCATCCAAGGGCACCAAGTCCAGCTGCATGCGGTGCCAAAACCAGCGAAAGGGCGGCGTATTGTCGGCCATGGACTGGGTAAAGCCGCGCTGCATCAGCTGCTCTGCCAGGCGGTGGTAAGCGCCCAAGGTGGCCACCTCCACAATGGCGTCCACATCTTCGGTGGGGCGCACATCCATCAGGCCTGCGTCGTCCACCAGCAGGCCCGTGGCGCAGCCACCCACAAACACCACCTGCTCGCGCAGCGGCCCCATGGCGCGGGCAATGCCCAGCAACAGTTCCAGGTTGGGGTTAGCCATACGAAGGGCCTTTGGCTTGGGTGGGCGAATCGGGGTCGATCAGCGCCTGCAGCCGCTCCTGCGCCATGCCCCGCTCGCGGGCCTTGCCCACGCGCAGGGCGTCAAACAGCGCCAGCAGTTCGTACAGCTTGGCGTCTTGCATTGCGGCAAAGGGCACGGCAGGGTGCAACGGCTCTATGCCCACCCCGCGCACCGTGCCGTTGGGGTGCGGCCACACAAAATCGGTGCTGCCCGGCGCAAACACCCCGGCAAAGGCGGGCGCGCTGTGGCTGGTGGGCACCCCGGCCACTAAAGGCAGCTTGACGGCAGGGAAGGCGTACTTGGCCCCATGCAAGGCAAACTCCGCGAGGTTGCGGGCGTGGGGGCGCACCGGGTTGTCGGCTGCCGCCTCCGCATCATCCGGCAGGGCCGCACGGCGCACCCGCTTGCGGGTGACGCGGTAAATGCCCATGGGCTCTTGTGCGGCCAAATCGCTGCCCATCATGTTTGCATCAAGCCCACCCGTGCTGCCAGCAGGTGGTGGCTCACGGTTGGGCAGTAACAGCCCCGCCAACAACCCGCGCTTGATGCAGGCATGCGCCTCCGAAACGCTGATGCCCAGCTCTTGCGCCAGCCGTGCATACGTCCAGCGCTGCTCACCCCAGGCGACGAGCTTGAGGGCGACCAGAAAGTCTTGGGGCTTGAGTTGCATGGGTATTCAATATTCGCAAATCGCGAATATTGAATATAAACTGATCTCACATCAGCGGCAAGGCTTTGAGTGAAAATGGCCTCTAGCGCTTATATAACAAGCGCAAGCAGCTATCAAAATAGTAGTAAGTGACTTTGAACGGGTTCTTACTGCGCCGCTTCAGCCTCTTGCAGCTCTTTCAGCGTGCGCCCATCTGCCGCCTTCCACTCAATGCGCCCATTGGCGCTGCGGCCCAGCACCACGGCGGCTGCTGTGCTGGGGGAGCTAAAGCTGTAGTCCTGCGTGAACTGGTGCAGCCCGCCCTGCATGCCCAGCACGCCATTGCCAATCAGCTCCTGCCGCAGGTCATACATGCCGCGCACATGCAGCGCCATGCTGGGCACGGCATCAGCCACCGCCTGCGAACCCGCCCGCACCACAAAGCCCTGGCTGGCCTCATAGCCCGTGGCCTGCACACCCTTGCCCTTGCAGGTGAGCACCGGGCTGGCCTTGGCTGCCGGGGCTTTGGGCGCCTGCTCAAACGCATGCACCCCCAGTACCGGCAGCATGCCCAGCATGTGGCCCAAAAAGACTTCCATGTCGGCCCGGTCGGCCTCACTTAGGGACGGCTCGGCAGGCTGGTTGGCGTTGTCCAGCGGCATGCGTTTAGCGGCGCGGGCAAGGGCGATGAGGCGCGACTCCAGAAACTGCACATGCGCCTTGTTGAGCTGCCCGGCCGTGGTGGTGGTGAAGCCGATGGCGCGGGTCCAGAAGTCCTTTTGCGCATAGTGGCTCTCCAGCCGGGGGCGGATGGGGTCGCCCTCGCCCACGTAGAGCATGTCGCCCTCACCGTCCGGGCGCGGCCCCAGCAGCAGGTACACCCCGGTCTGCGCCAGCTCGGGCCGGGCCTTGACCTGTGGCAGCAGCGCACGCGGGAACACCAGCGCCTTGCCGATCCAGTTGGATTTGTCGACGATGCGCAGGCCGTCGGGGTCGCCGCCGGCTATGAAGATGCGAAGGGAGAAAGGGGTTGTGTTCATGGTGTGCAACTCAAACCCAATACGGCACATATTCAGCAAACTTCTTCCCGCTACCAACATCCTTGCGTTTGATGCGCCCTGCATCCACCGCATCGCTGATCAGGTTGGTGATTTGGTTGCGGTTTTTGTCGTGCAACTTGAACCGCTCGCGTAGCGTCGTGTTCGTCAACGGCTGGCTAGAGAGGTACTGCAAAACGGCATGCTGGTAGCAGGCCTCAATGCGCTCCTGAATCGCCATGTCTGCAAACTTTCTGGGGGCACCAATGGTCACGCGAAAGGCGTTTTCATGTGGGGTAAGCAGCAAGGGCGGCAAGCCAAACAGCTCAATGGCGCTGATGACCTTTTGAAAGCCGGTGCCCCGCTCCTCACAAATACGAAACCTGCGGAATGAGTACGCCAACTTTTCATTGCGCGACTCGGGCGTCGTACCGATCAACCGGTCTGGCCTCTTGCTGGGCAATAGCGTGCCGGGGTTGGTTATCTCGATACGGTCATCGTAAATTTCGACCATAGGCCCGGCACCGCTGACAGAAAAATCCTGGTGGATGAGTGCGTTGGCAATCAGCTCACGTAAGGCAATCTCGGGGTATAGCGACACCTCTGTGCGAAGCGACTGCTGAATCACCTCTGAGTGCGGTAACACGCGTTTCAGGTGCGTCACCAGCCCCTCAAAACCCACCGCATAGCCACGCTGCCCCGGCAACTCGTCAATCGTGTTGACCTTGTTGGTGCCCCGGTAACGAATGAGGCGAATGCCCTTGCGATCCAGCGGCGGGAAGTCGCCCAGCTTGCGTGCCGCAGCAATTGCACCAAAGTTCGTCACGTAGAAGCCGCGCCCCTCAGGCAGGATCATGTTTTCGTCGATAAGCCAACGGGCAAGGTCTTGCTCATCCTCTGGCAATGGGCGCTGCAACAGCTTTGCAATGGCCTCCAAATCCAGCATGCGCTGCACATCAGCCAGCGACACCAATGGCGAAGCGCGCAAGTCTTCCCACCGGGGCGTCGAGCTGTGCAGCATCAGCGCGCCGACCTCTTGGCGCGAAGCCCTGCGCGTGGTACCGCCAGAGCGAATCCACGTCTCTTCAATCGACTTGCCCCGGCGGTGCACCGGCTTGACAAACTGCTCCGGCACACGAACCAGCAGTACATTGCTACCTGAAAACTCGACGGCAGCGTGGTCAAGCGCCAAGGGTGGCTCCACCGCGTCCCGACCCATATTGGTTAAGGTGCCCACCACAGTAGCCACCTCTTCAGCCGTGATGCCATGTGCGGCGCCATCGTCGTCCACCCCAAATACCAGCGTGCCACCGCCGGGGTGGTTGGCAAAGGCCATCAAGTGCTCGGCCAGCCGCGCGCTGTTGTTTGACAGGCGGGCCTTCCAGTCGATTTCGTTGATCTCGTGCGGCACCGGGGCCAAGCTTTCGGCCAAAACCCGCAGCGCCTCAGGAATCCAGTGTTTTGCAGCCATGTGATAGCAAGTGATTGATTTATATGGATTTTTTCAGGTTTTCCGGATTCACGTGTGATAAGCGTAAAGACCGGCGGACTTTTCGGCTACGCCCAACACAATGGTGCCGCCCCGGGTGTTGGCCATGGCGGAATAGGACTCCCAAAAACTGCCGGGCATGCCACCGCGCGCCGACTTGAATTCGGTGTCGATGCCCTCGGTGCTGGACTCCAGGGCGGAGAAGAGGTCAAGTTGGCGCATGGTTGCTCACAAAAAATTACCACTCTGCGCCAACTCGGCACACACCTTGACCTGCGGCAGCAAAGCAAATGGGCACATTAGAGACTTGCCGATTCGGTCGGAGATTGCGATTTTGAGCACGCAGCTGAGGCCGCAACAAAAAAACCATGAATTGAGCGCAACTTACTATCAAGACCGCCTCACAGCGTTAAGTTTCATAGATCCTTCTGCTTTCGAAAACTTCACATAACTTAATCCGGTCCGCCACGCTGCGAATAAACGACAGGCTTCCGATTTCGCCGCCACTCTGCTACTGCTTCCTCTTGTTCAAACCACTGTTGAATAGTCTTCGATAACCCTGGATTCAGCAAAGCATCTTCAATTGCATCAACGCTTAGCACTCCCTTGAGTTGAAGTAATTCAATCAAATCCACGATACGTCGAAGGACACTAATTGCAGAGCTGATCCAAATTGCAATCTCGTGATAGTCGGCATCTGCGTCGTATATTGCACCAACGATATCTATATCTGCCTCTAGCTGAATAAGGTCAACTCGAGCCTCGTCAACAAGCTTCTCTTGCAGAGATTCCAACACCGGAAAAACACCCAAAGCTATGGTTGCAAAAGTCCGGAAACTGTCTGGATTTCTATCAACCTCAAATTCTTTAGCACAACGCGCCGTAGAGAACCCCTTAGCAGACCGTACCCGCGCTCTTAAATCATCGAATGGCATTGGCTCCTGGGCTAAATATGCATCACTCGGCTCTTCAAGCACATCATTTGGCTCATCGACTTCAACGATTTTCAACAGTGCACCAACTTTCAAAGCTCTGTGATAAAGCTCCGAAATATCTAGCCAACTTTGCTCAGCCGCTTTGTATGAAGGTGAGCTGGTCTTGATCTGAAAGTAAATGGCCCATCCAGCAAGAACAACACCTGCAAAGGAAGGAATGACCGTTGCTGCGCCTGTCGCGCCTTGAAAATCCCAGGAATTTGAACCAAAAGCTGAGTGTTGAAACCACAAGACGGCTGCCAAGGAAGTGAGGGACAGCACAAGTGTCAGAACACAGATCCAAACAATCCGCCTGCGTATGGCAGTCGTGGCGTGAGGACGTGGCAAAACTTTCATTGAATTAACTCCTAACTTCAAAGGCCTTTGCCAATGTGGATTGCCGCAACGCCTGCGCGCGCTGGAGGTTGGCGTCGACCTCGGCTTCGACTTCGCGAATGATGGACAGGTGGCGGTCGACTTCGGCGACGATTCGGGCTTGCTCGGTAACTGGCGGGACGGGGATAGCAGCCTTGGCAAGCACAGTCATGCTTACGTTGTGTTGACCCGCGGACGTTGCCGCATGTGCCTCAATCCATTCGCGCATTTGACTTGTTTGCCAAACTACAGACACCCAAGCAGGAATGCAGTCCACGCTAGATAGACGAAACCGAATCAAGTAGGACGCGAACGACATCTTTCGTTGTGGCTCAGCCATCACGACAGCGGCACGCCCAATAAGTGACTTGCTTCCGTTGGTGCGAATAATCAGCATGTCACCAGAACTGACTGCATCCGATTGGCTGAGTTTGAACTCGGTTGGAGCGAACTTCAAATCGTGCAAATCAAGAACGCCGTGTTGAACATTGGGTATCCGCAGCACCACAGGCCCATCGTTCTCGTACCCGCACTTCTGTGAGGTTCCATATCCCGAATCGGTGGAAAGCATGTCCAGCGATGCATTGGTCCAACCTTCTGGCACCACGCCCATACCATCAGCCTTTGCCGGCTCTTTGTACTTCCCCTTGCCAGTCCACTTCGCCCGCCGTTCCTCAAGAATCCGCTGCAACAGCAGTTCGCCGGTCTCGTAGGTGCGGCCTTCGCGGCGGGCCAGGGTGGCTTCGGTTTCTACGAGGCGGCCTTCGACGGCGGCTTTGAGGACGGAGGCTTTGTAGCGTTTGAGGTTGGCTCTGACGCGCTGGAGGTTGGCGACGGCTTCGTCGAGGCGGGAGAACTGTTTTTCGAGTTCGGCAACGACCGCCTCCTGCTCATTGAATCCGACCATAGGAATCTCGAAGTCAAGAAGCGCGTTTGTATCGACGGATGCCACGGTTGTACCGTGCTTTGAACACTGCCTGAGAATGCGTTGACTTGAACCGCGCAATGCATGAGCAACGTATTTCGCTGAGACGCCAGTATTCAAGGTGAGCGCCTTGATATCTTGGTTAATCGTCACAGGTAGTTTCGTGACTGCTACGGGCAAGGTGTGAGACAGAATGCCGCTTCGAGTAACGACAAGAACCGAGCCTGTTGGTAGCAACGAAACACGTCCCTCTGCCAATGCTGACTGAGAGATCAAATCTTCTGAGCGGGTGATTTCATCGAACTTCATGTCCTTCGGTGATACCCAAGGCACTGTCCCATTCGTCCAGTATTCGATGTTTGCTTTTGAAGGAGTGTTTCCGCCGGACCAACGTCCGAGGTCACGAAGGCGTGTCATGGTCGGCCCACTCACGCCGCCAACTCCCGATTCAGTTCCTCAATCACCTTGGGCAGTTCCGCGCCAAAGAGCTGGTGCACCTTGCCCAGGCCGCCTTGGGCGTTGAAGGGGGCGTATTCAAAATCGTCTATTTCAATGCCAAGGTTGGCAGCGATGTGGTCGCGGAACATTTCTAGCCAGTGTTGTTGCTCAGTGGTGAACGGGTTGTTGTCGGTCTGCTGGTGCTGGGCCAGCCAGGCTTTGAAGTTGGCCTGCACACGCTCGGGGTAGGGCACCAGTTCGTTGGTCTGCTGCATGGCAAAGCGCACCAGGCTGACCAAATCGGTAAGCAGGCGGCGCTGCGTGGCGCCTTTGACCTTGTCTTTGCGCAGCGTGGCGTAGGCCTGCCACAGGGCGCCCTCGTCGATGTTGAGCGGCGGGGCGTGCAGGGCGTCGGCCAAGGCTTTCACGTCTTCAAACTTGAGCGGGGCGCGCGTGGGGCGGCTGTACAAAATTTGCAGGGCGGTGATTTCGTCTTTGTGCTGGGTGATGAATTGCTCAAAGCTTTGCACCAGCGCTGTGGCGCGGTCGCTGCCTTCGCTGAAACCGGCGTGCAGGAGGCTGTCTTGGGTGACCGTGTCGATCACCAAGTCTGCCTTTTGCTTCATTTTTAATAGCTGCTCGCGCAATGCAGGTGTGCCGAAAGGCTTTGTAGCGTCCCTTAAACGCTGCTCGGCCTCGGCAGGCGACATGTCTTGCGTGGCGTCGATGGCCAGCGCATCCACAATGCCGCGTGCCAGGTCGCGCAGGGTTTTGCCGCCACTCAGCTCCACCACTTTGGCGCGGTCGGCTTCGCTGGCGTCTTTGTCCAGCCGGGCCAACCTGGCGGCGATGCTGCTCAGCACTTCGTCTTCCACGTTGCCCAGGCTGACGGCTTGCAGCAGTTTGTCCAGGGGCACGCTCTTCTTGGCGTCCATGGGGCGGCTGTCGGTTTTGTCGCGCTCGCACACGCCCACACAGTCGACGATGACGAAATGGTCTTTCTTAACGCCTTCGCCCGGGTTCACAGCAGCCAGGTCGGTCGGGTTGCACACGCGCACGCCACGGCCTTTCATCTGCTCGAAGAAGCTGCGGCTTTTTACGCTGCGCATGAAGACGACGATTTCCACCGGCTTGATGTCGGTGCCGGTGGCGATCATGTCCACCGTCACCGCCACGCGGGGGTAGTAGCCGGTGCGGAAGTCTTTGATGAGCTGCTCGGGGCTGGTGCCGCCGCCTTGGGCGCTGCGGTAGGTGATCTTTTGCGCAAACTCGTTGCCGCGGCCAAACTCTTCGCGCAATATCTCCACAATCTTTTCGGCGTGGTTGTCGTCTTTGGCAAAGATCAGGGTTTTGGGCAGCTCGGTGCGGGCGGGGAACATGTCGGCCTGCCAGCGGTCGCGCAGGGTGCGGACCACGGTGCGGATCTGGTCGGGCGTTTGCACCGCGCGGTCCAGCTCTTCGGGCTGGTATTCAAAGTCGTCGTCCAGCTGCCAGGCGGTCTTGCGGCGGGTGGCTTTGTCTTGCGTTTCGAGCCAAAAGCCTTTGTCCACCTTGGCGCCTTGCTCGCTGACCTCGGTCTTGATGCGGTAGACGTCGTAGTTGACGTTCACGCCATCGGCCACGGCCTGGGCGTGGCCGTATTCCATGACCAGGTTTTGGTTGAAGAAGCCGAAGGTCTGCTTGTTGGGCGTGGCGGTCAGGCCGATCAGGTAGGCGTCAAAGTACTCCAGCACCTGGCGCCACAGGTTGTAGATGCTGCGGTGGGCTTCGTCGGTGACCACAATGTCAAAGCTCTCGA
>JAUYGP010000412.1 GCA_030690515.1 Giesbergeria sp. | reverse complement strand
CATAAAGATGCCGAGAATCGCCGCCATGCTGCGTTGCAAATCCTCGCGATAGCAACGGCTATCGCTGCGGTTTGCGCCTTGCCTGACGACGATTTCGATATCTTTTTTTCTTCAACCAACTTCCAACTCAGGACACTAGTTGGCTGCAACAGAACACATTGACCTTGTAGCGCCCCTGGGTGAGCTCCTCGACCTTTTTGGCAAATACCTCAGCCGCTGCCTGGCGAGCACCGCTCTGCTGGTCGGTGTGGCTGAACTTGAGGACAGTCTGAGCCCCAGCCGAAAGTCCCCAGGCCATGAGGGCTGCGGCAATGAAAGTGCGTGAACGGATGTGCATGTTTGTCTCCTTGTGGTTCGTGGTTCTTCAGGATGAGGGCGTGAAATCCGCCCGGGAAAGGGTCCTTCCCTGTGCATGCGAGGCATAGACCGCCTCCTGCACATACAGGTTTTGCAGGTAGTCGCGTGCGCCGTTCTCCAGCGGCGCACCGCTGTGCAGATGCGCCAGCACATGGGCCTGCAAGCGTCCGCAGGCACCGCCAAAGGCGCGGTCCGTGGGACCCGTGTCGTAGCCATGCTCATGCTCAGGCGCCTGGTGGGGCTTGAACCACAAGCGGGCATCGCCATCCATGCGCAGCACACCGCCCTCACCCTCCAGCCAGAATTCACCCAGGGTGCGGCGCGGGTCGGCTGCCACATGGTCGTTGAGGCGGTTGCCGTCGAACACACCGATACGGGCATCGTCGAATTCGAGTTGCACCAGGGCGGCATCCTCTCCTGCAATGGCGGGATTGAGACGCCGCAGGCGAGCCGTCACTGCACGGACTTCGCCCAGCAGATAGCGAAAGGTGTCGATGAAGTGCACACCGGTCTCGCGCACCAGCAGGCGCGGCATGGTCTGAAAATACGGTTGACGGTCCAGGTAGGCGCGCGGCCCCTGGCCATCGCCCGTGCGCAAGCGAAAACTGGCGCCAAACACCCGGCCCAACAGACCGGCATCGATCAAGCGGCGGCATTCGCGGAACCAGGGTGTGAAGCGGAAGTTCTCGTGCACCACCAGCGGCGTTTTCAGCTGCTCGGCCAGCGCGGTCATCGCCTCGGCCTGCGCCAGGTCGTCGCCAAAGGGCTTCTGGCAGATCACGGGAATGCGCCGCGCCAACGCGGATGTCACCACCAGGTGCTGCGCAGCGGGGGGCAGCACCACGTCCAGCAGCGTGGGCTGCACGGCGTCGAGCATGGTGGCCAGGTCAGTGTAGGTGCCCGGCACACCATGGCGCGCAGCCAGCGCCTGGGCTCGCGCTGGGTCCAGGTCGCACAGCGCTTGCACTGGGACACCTGCATCGGCCCAGCCCTCAAGCTGGAATTGCGCGAAGTACCCGGCGCCGACCATGGCGATGCGAGGTGTCATCCCAACCTCTCGATGACAGCACGGGTGATGTCGGCCGTCTTGCTGCTGCCGCCAAACTCGCCGGGTAACACAGCGCCTTCAGAGAACGCGCGCTGCACCGCCGATTCAATCTGGCGAGCCCCATCGGCCAGCACCGAATCGCCATGGCGGTGGGCCAGCCAGTCAAGCATCATCGCAGCAGAGAGCAGCATGGCAGTGGGGTTGGCAATCCCCTTGCCGGCAATGTCGGGGGCTGTGCCGTGGGCTGGCTGGAACAACGCATAGTCGTCGCCAATGTCCGCTGACGGCGCCATGCCCATGCCGCCCACTAAGGCGGCAATCAGATCGGAGAGGATGTCGCCGAACATGTTCTCGGTGACCAGAACGTCGTAGGCCCAGGGCTTCATGACCAGATTCAGCGCCATGGCATCCACGTAGGCGCTGTCGGTGCTGACGTCGGGAAACGCTTTGGCGCGTTCCTCGAATATCTGGCGCCAATAGGCCATCGACAAAAAGACATTAGCCTTGTCGACGTTGGTCACATGCCCGCGCTTGCCCTGGGCCTTGCGCTGCTGCGCCAGTTGCAGGGCGAAGTCGCAGACGCGTGTCGTGCCGTGGCGGGTGATTTTCATGGTGTCCAGCGCTGCTTCGCCTTCCATCACGCCGCGACCGCGGGCGTAGAAAAGGCCTTCGGTACTCTCGCGCACCAGCACCAAATCAATTTCGCTGGCACGCGTACTGGCGAGCGGACTGGGCAGGCCAGGCCAGGTACGGATCGGACGTACGCCGGCATACAGGTCAAGGGCAAAGCGAATATCGAGCTGCGGAATGATCTCTGTGCCATCGGCACCGCGCACATGGGGCAGCCCCATAGCGCCGAACAAAATGGCGTCGGCCGCACGACAGGCATCAAGGGTTTCAGTAGGTAGCGATTCACCGCTATCAAGGTAATGCTGCGCGCCGGCCGGATGCCGCACGATATGGAAGGTCCGCCCGATGGACACCCCCACAGCAGCCAGAAGCTCAATGGCCGCATCCATCACCTCTTTGCCAATTCCGTCGCCCGGAAGGGCTGCCACTAAATAACTTTTTTTCATGGGTTCTTCACATCTGTGCCAGTTTGAATCGCTCAAAAATTCCGAGCAGCTCACGGTTTGCGCGCTCCCGGTGCGCCCGGGTAACGGCCACCACGCCTTCGGTGTCGCCGTCACGCAGGCGCTGAACCATCTCCATGTGCTCCTGCGTGGAGGTCACGGGCTTGGGGCGCAAGCGCAGGCTGAACATGCGCGCACGGTGTGCGCGGTCCCAGTAATTCAGCACGGTGGCCTGCAACTGTCGGTTGCCTGCCAGTTCCAGCAGATGGGCGTGAAAACGTTCATCGGCCTGCGCCCACTTTTCCAGCTCGTCCTGCGCCAGGGCCTGCTCCATGGCCTGCGTGGCCTCGACCAGTGGCGCCAGTTCCTCGTCGCTCGGTTTGCGTCGGGCCAGCAGTTCCATCGCCATGCATTCCAGGGCTGTGAGGATTTCGTAGATTTCACGCATATCGGTGGGCGAGACCGGCAGTACACGCATGCCGTGGCGCGGGATGATTTCGACAAGACCCTCACCCTGAAGACGCAAGAGGGCCTCACGCACTGGCGTACGACTCATGCCGAGCGCCAGCGCCACCTCGGTTTCCAATGCGCGGTGACCGGGTGGCCAGATGTTGTCGAGGATGCGCTGGCGGACCTGCTGATAGGCCGCATCAACCATGGAAGAACTAGTGGATTGGGGAGCATTCATGCGTAGTTCCAGTGAATGGGACGCTGGCCCGTGTAGGGCAGGTGCAGGCTCGCAAGACGGTCACCCAACAGACAACCCAGGACAGCAGTGCGGCGGTTGGGGCCAGCAAAGGCGATGCTGGAAATGTTACGCAGGCGCTTGCCGGGATTGGCATCAAGGTGTTCTCGATCCATCGATTCAGCCTGCCAGGCGGCTTCCACCCAATCGAGGTGGTCGGGATCGACATCTTCCATCCAGAGCTGCTGGCTGCCATCTGGTGCGACACGAATCAGGCGATTGCTGATAATGCTCACCACCCAGGCGCCACCCTGCTCGTCGAATGCGAGCCCATCGGGAAACGTGCCGAGGCCAAACTGCACAACCGTCTCGCGCGCACCCAGCGTCCCGTCGGGAGCCAACGCAAAGCGCGACAGACGGCGTGCAAATGTTTCATTGGCGTACAACCAGCAGCCGTCGGGATGCACCGCCACCTCATTGGCATAGCCCAGGCCTTCGGCGGCAATGCGTGCGCCGCCATCCCCGTTTACGCAGACGATGAAACCATCGTCGCAGGACTGCCGATAGCCGAGGGAACGCGGCTGTCTGCGGGTGCTGACAGTGATCCAGGTACGCCCCAATCCGTCCTGCACTACGAAATTGGTCGGTGGAAGCGGCACTCCAGCCACATCCAACAACCAGGGCGTGATAACTCCTTGGCGTGTGAGGCGGTATACCCCGCCGTCTTGTGCGCCCAGATGAGCGAACAGGAAACTGCCATCCGGCAGCAAGGCAATCCCATTGGGACGCGGAAGTTCACCGTTTGGCAGAAGGCCTGCGTAAAGTTGCTGCGAGCCATCGGCATGCAGGTGGGCCACGCCACCACGCCAGTCGGCGGTATAGAGGCTGCCATCTGCGGTCGCAAGGACACATTCGGGGCGCACCAGATCCGCACCGTACCAGTCCCATACGAGGTTGCTACCGGGTGCTGCCGCGACAGCAGCTACAGATTTTTCAATTTGCGCATTCATTTATGTATACGTTATCGTATTTATCAAAGAACGTGTCTAGGGAAAACCCGCAATCAATCGCCATACTGCCGTCGAGCCACGCGTCAACCATGCCCCACTACCTGCGGTTTCTACGAACAATTTCTGAGGAAAAACAGGCTACAGCGCATATTCAGATGGAAGTAACCATCCCCCGGCAAAGCCGGGAATTTTCAAATTGTGAGACGCTCAAAGCGGCCAAACGGGGTCGCTAACGGGACCCCCACTCTTGGTACCACCGATTCGGTGGCGGATCGTCTCCACAGTCCAAGTTGGTCCAATCGTTCGCCACGTCCTTCCACCCCCGGCCCGCCAGCACTTTTCTAAAGCCCGAACAGACCCTGCTTTTCCGCCCAGATTCAACTTTTACCGGTGGCTGCCGATAACAGAGGGAGATATGCCACGCCCTTGAATTTGCCCAGGAGACTTCCATGGCCACTTCTTCCGTCGGAAATATGCCCTCCACAGCGGCCCTGCCCGCGCAGGAGGCCGCGCGCACCCACCGCGCCACGCCCACCGACGAAGCCCGGGGCACCAAGGCGCCCGAGGACAAACCCAGCCTGCGCCAGCAGCAGAACGTGCAGATCCTGCAAGCGTCGATGGACGTTTCGATCCAGTCGGGCGACTCCTCACTGGCGCTGCTCTACCGCACGGCCATCGATCGCATCAATGAATACCTGGAGCCCGAGCTGGGGCCAAATGCCATCGGCGGCAAGGACGCACCAGACGGCTCGCCCGAGGGCACAGCCGGACGTATTCTTTCCCTCTCCACAGCCTTCTACGATGCCTATGCCGCACTGGCTCAAAACAAGGACAAGGACCCGGACACACTGGCACGCGATTTTGTTGATCTGATCCGGGGCGGTTTTGAGCGTGGCTTTGGCGAAGCACGGGACATCCTCAGCGGCCTGGGCGTGCTCGGAGAAGACAGTCCTATTGAGCAAGGCATCAACAAGACGTATGCACTGGTCATGCAGGGGTATGACGATTTTCTGGCCAACAAACTGGGTACCCGCCCGGCCACAGACGCTCCCTCCACGAACGACACCAACGCCGCCTGATCGCTGCCAGTCGGCCTGCAGTTCCATCCTGCCACACCAGCAGTTGTCGAAAAAAAACCCGCCGAAGCGGGTTTTTTTATGTCGTGGGACGACGCTTCAAGCGCCTACGCCCTTGGCTACGTCGGAGTACTCATCGATCTGGTCGAAGTTC
>JAUYGP010000399.1 GCA_030690515.1 Giesbergeria sp. | reverse complement strand
CAGCATCTGGCGCTGACGCCGCAGCTGCAGCAGTCCATCCGTCTGCTGCAGTTGTCGACGCAGGAGCTGTCGCAGGAAATCGAGCAAATGCTCGACGAAAACCCTTTCCTGGAGCGCAACGCAGACGAAGCCCCGCGCGAGGAGTTTGGTCTCGCGCAGGCTGATACACCCGCACAAGCCGATGATGTTGCGGTGGATTTTGCTACTTATTCAGGAGCTGATAGCGCAAGTGGATCAAGCCTTGAAGGCAAAAATGATGCAGATTCTGCGAACGCATCCGATGAACTGGACTGGAGCGGCGACGGTACTTCCGAGACCGCCCCAGACGATGGCGAATGGGGTGGCGACGCCCCTGCACGCAACCACGGCAACAACGACGGCGACGGCGAGGCGGACGCTGCCGACCTGGCCCATGGTCACGAGTCGCTCACTGCCTTTCTGCACCGGCAGGCACTGGCGCTGCGTCTTTCGGCGCTGGACCGTGCGGCGCTACAGTACCTGATTGAATCGCTGAATGACGACGGCTATCTGGAGGATTCGCTGGAATCCTTGGCCCTGGGCTTGGCTGGCGAGAGTGACCTGGATCAGATCGAAGAGTTGGTGCACCGTTTCACCGTAGCCCTGCGGCTGCTGCAAAATCTGGAGCCCTCGGGGGTCGGTGCGCGCAACCTGGCGGAATGCCTGGGCCTGCAGCTCCAGGCACTGCTCCAGGATGGCGCGGCAGACCCCGGTACTGTGCAGACGGCACTGTGCATCTGCCGACAGCCACTGGAGTTGTTGGCGCGCCGTGATGTGCGCCGCCTGGTTGCGCTGTGTGGCACCAACGAAGAGCGTACGCGCGCTGCCATGGCCTTGATCGCCCGGCTCGAACCGCGCCCTGGGCGCCGCTTTGCCGATGTAGAGCGCAACATCGTGATACCGGATGTGCTGGTCACGCGGGTGGGCCGCAGCGGCCAGCAATTCAATGTGCAGCTCAATCCCGATGTCATGCCACGCCTGCGTGTGCACGACATCTATGCCGGGGCCCTGCGCGGGCACAAGGGGGGCGATGGCCACCAGGCGCTGCAGCAGCGCTTGCAGGAGGCGCGCTGGTTCATCAAGAATATCCAGCAGCGTTTCGACACCATCCTGCGCGTTTCGCGCGCCATCGTTGAGCGGCAGAAGAACTTCTTCGTGCACGGCGAGCTGGCCATGCGGCCGCTGGTGCTGCGCGATATTGCCGACGAGTTGGG
>JAUYGP010000324.1 GCA_030690515.1 Giesbergeria sp. | reverse complement strand
CTGCGGCGCCTTCCAGGTCGGCCATCTTGGCCTCCAGCACGGCCACGGTGGGGTTGCCGAAGCGGCTGTAGCGGTAGCCCGGCGCCTCACCCGCAAAAATGGCGGCGCCCTGCTCCAGCGTCCCGTAGCCAAAGGCGGTGGTCTGGCTGATGGGGGTGGCGATGGCGCCGGTGGTGGGGTCGGGGTGCTGTCCGGCGTGGACGGCGCGGGTGCGCAGGTGGGTCATGGTGTGGGGAGAAAAGAGCGACGACGGGCAGGCCAAGGCGGGTAAAAGCGGCCATTGTGCTCCACTCTTCATAGCTGCCCGCGCAGACCCCATCAACGCGAGAGGGTGTTTTGCCACACAGCCGATTTGCGCTGTCTGCCAAGACCCAGCAGGCTACGGCATCGCCGGAAACAACGCCGCCCAGCACGCGGGATCGCCCGCCAGCAGGTCGAGGTCGGTGGTGGTAGGCCTATCGCAAGGCCGGGCGCCTACGGCCTGCGCCAACGGTGCAGCTGCCGGAGAAAAGTAGGCAATGACCTCGCACTGCAAGCGCCCTTCCAGCTCATGCCGGGTGAACACCGCCATTTCGGTCGGCTTGCCTGTCGCTGCAAACAAGGGCTCAAATTGCGCCCGCAATTCTTCCTTGGGTTCAAAGGCGAGAATGCCGTCGCCGAGCGACTGCGAATACCAAGTCTTCACATCGATCCTTTCCTCGCCACCGCATGGCGGCGCACAGCAGCCACCGCACCACCCTACTTGCGTGCGTGCCTTGCCGCAAGCGCATCGGCCAATGCACCCGCCGTGCGCTGGGCTGCACCACGGTGGTCCAGCGCGAACTGCGCCGCTTGCGTGCAGCCCCGGGCCAGGCGCTGGGGGTCGCTGGCCCATTCGCTGGCCACGCGCAGGCCCTGCGCCATATCAGCCACGCGCTGGGCAGCGCCTGCACTGCTGGCTGCTACGGCGGCCTGGGCAAAGTTAAAGGTGTGCGGCCCCAGCACTACGGGGCAGCCGCAGGCGGCGGCTTCGATGAGGTTTTGCCCGCCCAGCGGCGCAAAGCTGCCGCCCAGCAGGGCCACATCGGCCAGGCCGTAGTACAGGGCCATTTCGCCCAGGCTGTCGCCCAGCCAGACATCGGTGTCGGGCGGTGCCGCCACCCACTGGCTGCGGCGCGACACACGCAGACCCGCACGCGAGAGCAGTTGGTACACCTCGTCAAAGCGCTGGGGGTGGCGCGGGACGATGAGCCATTGCACCGCAGAGCGGGCCGGAGCGGCCTTGGATGCTATTGATTCAATAGCTACCAGCGCTTTACCAGTGGGCGCTGGAGCCCCATTTTTTACAAATTCTTCAAGCCACAGTGCTTCTTCACCCTCGCGGCTGCTGGCCAGCATGACCACGGGGCGGGTGCTGGTGGTGCGCCAGGCACGGCCCTGCGTTACCTGTTCGACATCGGGCACCACGTCAAACTTGAGGTTGCCCAGCACCGCTTGCACGGGCGCACCGATAGCGCGCAGGCGTTCGGCGTCCATCTCGGTTTGCGCCCACACCGCCGTCAACGCGCCATACGCCGGGCGAGCCAGCCAGCCCAGGCGCTGCGCCTTGCGCAGCGATTTCTCATTGAAACGCGCATTGGC
>JAUYGP010000317.1 GCA_030690515.1 Giesbergeria sp. | reverse complement strand
GCGGGTGCGGGTGTTGCTGGCCATCGTGCCCGACGACGAAGGCGCAACTGCCACGCTGGCAGCGCAAGACGCGCTGGGCGCGGAGCTGGCCCGTGTGCCGGTGTCACCAGGTTTTCAACTGACGGTGGACAGCGCTTTGCGCTGGGCCGAGAGTGGTTTTGAACGCCCCCGCTAAGCCACGCTTGCGGCTTACCCGGGCAGCCGTTTCAGCGCCGAACCCTTGTGCGCTGCGATGTGGTCGGTCTTGTCGCTTTTGATTTCGTATTGCGGGTCGTCGGCCGTGGCGTGGTGCGTGTAGCCCTTGTAGTCAAAATTGGCCTTGTGCACCTTGATGATGTGGCCGCTGACATGGCCCGCTTCGGAGTTCCAGGTGACGTGGTCACCCACTTTGAATGTTGACGGCATCGCATGGCTCCTAAACACAGAGGGGGACGGGCGCCCATCGTAGGGCGCCCAGCGCACGGGCGCAAACCCCATGGGGCGGCCCCGTGCCCCGTCACACCACCCCGTCGGCACGCAGGGCTGCAATGCGCGCAGCGTCCAGCCCCAGCTCTTTCAGCACTTCATCGGTGTGCTGGCCCAGCGCCGGTGGGGCGTTGCGCAGCACGGGCGGGTGGGTTGACAGGCGCAGCGGGCTGGCCACGCCGGTGATCTGCGCCACGCCGTCGCCCGCTTCGCCTTCTTTCCAGCGCGGCAGCGGCACGGCCAGGCCGCGTGCCTGCACCTGGGCGTCGTCAAACGCCTGGGCGATGGTGTTGATGGGGCCGCAGGGCACGGCCTTGTCTTCGAGCAGGGCAATCCAGTCGGCGGTGGGGCGGGTGCGTGTCACGGCTTCCATGGCGGGGATCAGGTCGGTGCGGTGCTGCACGCGCAGCGTGTTGCTGGCAAAGCGGGCATCCTGCGCCCATTCTGGTCTGCCCGCTGCTGCGCAAAAACGGGCGAACTGGCCGTCGTTGCCAATGGCCAGCAGCATGGCGCCGTCCTGCGTGGGGAAGTCCTGGTAGGGCACCAGGCTGGGGTGGCTGTTGCCCTGGCGGGCGGGTGCCACGCCGGTGGCCAGAAAGCCCGACGCCTGGTTGGCCAGGATGGCCATGCCCACGTCCAGCAGCGCCATGTCGATGTGCTGGCCCTCTCCGGTGCCGGTAGTGGCGTTGTCGCGCACGTTCAGTGCGGCCACGATGGCGGTGCTGGCGTACACGCCGGTAAACAGGTCGGTCAGTGCCACGCCCACGCGCAGCGGGCCGCCGCCGGGTTCGCCATCGGCGCGGCCGGTGATGCTCATCATGCCGGTCATGGCCTGGATCATCAGGTCGTAGCCGGCGCGTTCGGCATACGGGCCGTCCTGCCCGAAACCGGTCACTGAGCAGTAGATGAGGCGTGGGTTGAGGGCGCGCAGGCTGGCGTAGTCCAGGCCATAACGTGCCAGCCCCCCCACCTTGAAGTTTTCCACCAGCACATCGGCCTGCTGTGCCATCTGGCGGATGAGCGCCTGGCCCTCGGGCGAGGCCATGTCGATGGTGACCGAGCGCTTGTTGCGGTTGCAGGCCGTGTAGTAGCTGGCCTGGGTGGTGTCGTTGCCGTCGGCGTCCTTCAAAAAGGGCGGGCCCCAGTGGCGCGTGTCGTCGCCTGCGCCGGGGCGCTCAATCTTGACCACATCCGCCCCCAGGTCGGCCAGAATTTGCGTGCACCAGGGGCCTGCCAGCACGCGGGAGAGATCGAGGACCTTGATGCCGGCCAGGGCGCCAGCGTTGAAGGGCAGTGTGGTCATGGATCGATTACTATTGAATTGATAGCTTGTAGCGCTTGTCTATCAAGCGCTAGAGGCCTAAAACACTTGAAATTTTTTTGGAAGAATCCCGCCTTGCTCCCTCGCCCCTCGTGGGAGAGCGGCGGGGTGAGGGGGAGATGTTCAGGCATGTCGCACGCTGTTGCCCCCTCTCCCCCGGCCCCTCTCCCGCGGGGGGAGAGGGGAACCCTCGCCGATGCAGCGTGCGGCGGGGGAGAGCGGTTGCCGGTCTCAGTTTGCGAACGCCGCAATGCCCGTTTGTGCGCGGCCCAAAATGAGCGCATGCACATCGTGCGTGCCCTCGTAGGTGTTCACCACTTCCAGGTTGACCAGGTGGCGCGCCACGCCAAACTCGTCGCTGATGCCGTTGCCGCCCATCATGTCGCGCGCCAGGCGGGCAATGTCCAGCGCCTTGCCGCAGCTGTTGCGCTTGATGATGGAGGTGCCTTCCACGCTGGCCGTGCCTGCGTCCTTCATGCGGCCAAATTGCAGGCAGGCCTGCAGGCCGATGGAAATCTCGGTCTGCATGTCGGCCAGCTTTTTCTGGATGAGCTGGTTGGCGGCCAGGGGGCGGCCGAACTGCTTGCGGTCCAGCGTGTACTGGCGGGCGGTGTGCCAGCAGAACTCGGCGGCGCCCAGGGCGCCCCAGGCAATACCGTAGCGCGCGCTGTTCAGGCAGGTAAACGGCCCCTTGAGGCCCTGCACCTCGGGGAAGGCGTTTTCTTCGGGCACGAACACCTCGTCCATCACGATCTCGCCGGTGATGCTGGCGCGCAGGCCCACCTTGCCGTGGATGGCGGGTGCGCTCAATCCCTTCATGCCCTTCTCCAGCACAAAGCCGCGGATGGGGCCGACGGCGCCGCCTTCAGAGACTTCCTTGGCCCAGACGACGAACACGTCCGCCACGGGGCTGTTGGTGATCCACATCTTGG
>JAUYGP010000306.1 GCA_030690515.1 Giesbergeria sp. | reverse complement strand
AAGCCTACATCGCGTTTGAACACCGCGAGTTCGCGCGCCTGCGTGCGCCCTCGGAAGGGAGCCAGCCATGAAGCTCTTGATGATCGACAACTACGACAGCTTCACCTGGAACATCGTCCAGTATTTCGGTGAACTGGGCGCGCAGGTGGAAGTGTTCCGCAACGATGAAATCACCGTGGAAGGCATCGCCGAGCGCGCACCCGACCGGCTGGTGGTATCGCCCGGCCCGTGCTCCCCTGCCGAGGCGGGTATCTCGGTGGCGGCCATCCAGCACTATGCGGGCAAGCTCCCCATTCTGGGGGTGTGTCTGGGGCACCAGAGCATTGGCGCGGCCTTTGGCGGCACCATCATCCGCGCGCAGCAGCTCATGCACGGCAAGACCAGCGTCATCACCACCACGCAACAGGGCGTTTTTGCCGGGCTGCCCGCACAGTTCACGGTGAACCGTTACCACTCACTGGCCATTGAGCGCGCCACCTGCCCCGAGGTGCTGGAGGTGACGGCCTGGACGGAGGACGGCGAGATCATGGGCGTGCGCCACAAAGAGTTGGCGATACAAGGCGTGCAGTTCCATCCCGAGAGCATCCTGACCGAGCACGGCCACGCCATGCTGCGCAATTTTCTGGAGCAGCGCGCGTGATCATCGAGCCGCAGCAGCTGCTGGTGTTCATCGCCGCGGGCTGGCTGCTCAACCTTACGCCGGGGCCGGATGTGCTCTACATCGTGAGCCACGCGCTGCGCTCGGGTGCGCGCGCCGGGCTGGTGGCGGGGCTGGGCATCACGGCTGGGTGCTTCGTCCACGTCTTTGCGGCTGCTGTCGGCGTGGGTGCGCTGCTCTCGGCGTCGGCCACGGCGTTCACCGTGCTCAAGTGGGCGGGCGCCGCCTATCTGCTGTGGATGGGCGTGCGCATGCTGCTCGCGCGCGGCGGGGGCGGCAACGGCGCCGCCATCGCCGCAGCGCAGTCGGCCACGCCGGTGGCGGCTTCGCTGCGCAGCGTGTTCCTGGGCGGCTTCTGGACCAACGTGCTCAACCCCAAGGTGGCGCTGTTCTTTCTGGCCTTCGTGCCGCAGTTCATCGCCCCGGGCACCGACAACAAGGCCCTGGCCTTCGTGCTGCTGGGCGTGCTGTTCAACGTCAACGCCATTCCGGTGAACGCGGGCTGGGCGCTGGCGGCATCGTGGATGGCGCGGCGTGCCGGGGCCATTCAGCGCGGGATGCACTGGCTGGACCGCGTGGCGGGTGCCATGTTCATCGGCTTCGGCCTGAAACTCGCCTTCACCGACCGGCCCGTTTCCTGACCCCATTCCCTGCGGAGAATTTTCCATGCCCATCACCCCCCAGGAAGCGCTGCAGCGCACCATCGAGCACCGCGAAATCTTCCACGACGAAATGCTGCACCTGATGCGGCTCATCATGCAGGGCGAGCTCTCGCCCGTGATGACGGCGGCCATCGTGACCGGCCTGCGCGTCAAGAAGGAGACCATTGGCGAGATCACGGCGGCCGCACAGGTCATGCGCGAGTTCTCCACCAAAGTGCATGTGCATGACCGCACGCACATGGTCGACATCGTGGGCACCGGGGGCGATGGCGCCGGTACCTTCAACATTTCCACCTGCGCCACCTTTGTGGCGGCGGCGGCGGGCGCACGGGTCAGCAAGCATGGCGGGCGCAGCGTTTCCAGCAAAAGCGGCAGCGCCGATGTGATGGAGGCGCTGGGCGTGCACATCAACCTCAAGCCTGAGCAGATTGCACAGTGCATCGACGAGATCGGCATCGGCTTCATGTTTGCCCCCAACCACCACCCGGCCATGAAGAACGTGGCGCCGGTGCGCAAGGAACTGGGCGTGCGCACCATCTTCAACATCCTGGGGCCGCTCACCAACCCGGCCGGGGCACCCAACATTCTCATGGGCGTGTTCCACCCCGACCTGGTGGGCATCCAGGTGCGTGCGCTGCAGCGCCTGGGGGCCGAGCATGCCGTGGTGGTCTATGGCCGCGACGGCATGGACGAGGTGAGCCTGGGTGCCGCCACGCTGGTGGGCGAGCTGAAGAACGGTGAGATCACCGAATACGAAATCCACCCCGAGGACTTTGGCCTCGGCATGGCCAGCAACCGGGCGCTGAAGGTGGATACGCCCGATCAGTCGCGCGATCTGCTGCTGGGCGTGCTCAAGGGCGACACCGGCGCGGCGCGCGACATCGTGTGCCTGAACGCCGGTGTGGCGCTGTATGCCGCCAACGTGACCGCCACCATGCTGGAGGGCATTGCCCAGGCCCGCGCGGCCATCGACTCGGGCGCTGCGCTCGCCAAGCTGGAGCAGCTTGTCACGCGCACGCATGCGCTGGCGGCTTGAAATGAAGCACCCCCTGAGTCGCTTCGCGCCTTCCCCCTCTCTCGTCTCGCTGCGCAAGCCGGGAAGGGGACGCCCCCAGCGCGGCGGGGCGGCCCTTGCGCGGGGGCGCTGGCCTGGGCCGCGCCCGTTTGATGCCATGCAGGTGGCGCACAGCGCCATGGCTCACTGACATGTCGCAAGACCCTGGCCTGTGGATTGCGCTGGGCATCTCGGCGTTGTTCATCGTCGTGGGGCTGGTCATGCACCGCGTGTTCGTCAAGATTCTGAAACAACCCCCTACCGGGGCCGACAAGGCACCTCCCCCATGAGTGACATCCTGAAAAAAATCGTGGCCGTCAAGCACGAAGAAGTGGCCGCCGCCAAAAAGCGCCTGCCGTTTGATGCCATGCGCCAGGACGCCGAGAGCCGCGTGCTCACGCGCGACTTCGAAGGCGCGCTGCGCGCCAAAATAGCCAAAGGCCAAGCGGCGGTGATTGCCGAGATCAAGAAAGCCAGCCCCAGCAAAGGCGTGCTGCGCGCCGACTTTATTCCGGCCGACATCGCCCAGAGTTACGCCGATGGCGATGGCAACTTGAGTGCGGCCTGCCTTTCCGTGCTGACCGACAGGCAGTTCTTTCAGGGAAGTGTGGACGCCCTCAAGCAGGCGCGCGCCAGCTGCCAACTGCCGGTGTTGCGCAAGGATTTCCTGGTCGACCCGTACCAGGTCTACGAGGCCCGCGCCATGGGTGCCGACGCTGTCCTGCTGATTGCCGCCTGCCTGGACGATGCGCAAATGGCCGACTTTGAAGCCATCGCCCGCAGCCTGGACATGGCGGTGCTGGTGGAGGTGCATGACCGCCCCGAGCTGGAGCGCGCATTGAAGCTCAAGACGCCGCTGGTCGGCATCAACAACCGCAACCTGCGCACGTTTGAGGTCACGCTCGAGACCACGCTGGGCATGCTCAAGGACGTGCCCGCCGACCGCCTGCTGGTCACCGAGTCGGGCATCCTCAAGCCTGCGGACGTGAAGACCATGCGCGATGCCGGTGTGCACGCCTTCCTCGTGGGCGAGGCCTTCATGCGCGCGCCCGAGCCGGGGCTGGAACTCGCCAAACTATTCGCGTAGCTATAAAAACAATAGCTTTTTGCGCTTTATGGATAAGCGCTAGAGGCCATTTTGACCATGAATGATCCGCAAAGCGCCCCCACGCAGCTGCAGAGCGCCGACCCCGCCGACTGGCCCGTAGCGCCGGGCTGGCAGCCGCTGGTGCAGGAGTTTTTTGCCGGTGCGGCCGGACGCAAGCTACAGGGCTTCTTGCAGACGCGGCTCGATGCCGGGGCCGTTATCTTCCCGCCGCAGCCCTTGCGTGCGCTGGAACTCACATCGCCAGAGGACGTGCGCGTGGTCATCCTGGGGCAAGACCCCTACCACGGCCGGGGCCAGGCCGAGGGGCTGGCGTTTTCGGTGGCGCCCGGTGTGGCGCTGCCGCCTTCGCTGCGCAACATCTTCAAGGAACTGCAGCGCGATCTGGGCACGCCACCGCCTGCGTTTCCGCAGCCTGGCGGCAGCCTGGTCCCATGGGCTGCGAAAGGTGTGCTGCTGCTCAACACCACGCTCACGGTGGAAGAAGCCCAACCCGCCAGCCATGCAGGCAAGGGGTGGGAGGTGCTGACCGACGCGGTGATCCGCCACGTGGCGCACGGCACACGCCCGGTGGTGTTCATGCTGTGGGGCGCCCACGCACAAGGCAAGCGCGCCGTGATCCCCGCCGACCGGGGGCACCTGGTGCTGTGCGCCAACCACCCGTCGCCCCTGTCGGCACTGCGCCCGCCGGTGCCCTTCATCGGCTGCGGGCATTTTGGGCAGGCGCGGGCGTTTCGGGCGTCGCATCGGGGTTGAATGCCCTGCACGTCCGTAGCGGTCAGCCCGCGGGGCACTCCGGAAACCGTTGTTTCAGATCCGCTGCAGACATGGTTTCGGCCAGGTCCATGTTGCGCACGATGGGGATGAATTCACCCGGTTCGGTAAAGCGGATCAGGGTGGTCACGGTCCGGTCGTGAGTGCCCTTTTGTTGGCAACCGGCCAGTTCCAGCCCCAGGCCCAGCGCGCGTTGCCCGTCATCCGTTCCTTTCCAGCCCAGTGCCTTGGCGCGCAGGGCCTGCAGCCGGGGCAGGGCGGCGGGGTCGACGCGCCAGATCTGCGTTGTGGTCTGGCGGCTGTCGTACTCCGCCAGCAGGCTGCGTTCGGCCGTGCTGCGCAGTTCCTGCAGGGGGAGTTTTTCTTCCAGTTGCTCTGTCACGGTGCTGCCGTTGGGCTGGCGCAGTTTGCGCGACACGCTCACAGTCAGCACCAGGCCCTGGCCATGGAGTTGCAAGCCGGGCCGGTGCACCACCGCAGCGCGCAGCGCTGCGGGGTCCAGCGTCTCCAGGTTGAGCTTGCGCAGTTTCCAGAGCGAGGCCACGGGCACGCTCCCACAGGCAGTCAGCACGGCGGACGCCATGGCAACCGCCGGAAAGACGCGCCAGACGGCGCGCAGCGCAGAGGCAGTCGGCCGCGCGGGCGGACGCTCGCCGCGATCGGGTGGGGTGTGCAGGTCGAAGATCATTTCTGGAGAATATTACTGTGAAACGGTATATTATTATTGTGTTACAGAAATTTCATCAAATGCAAATCATGTTTCTTCCCATGACCTCTCAGAGTTCGTTGGTGCAGACGCCCTCGTTTCGGCGCCTGGCCTGGAGTTTGCTGGCAGCCAGTTGGGTGTGCGCGCTGGTGTCGTTCGGGGTTTCGCTGGCGCGTTGGGCCGCGATCGGGCAGGAGGGCGGCTGGGGGGGCTGGATGCCCTTGACCGTGGTGCCTGCACAGGCCTTGCTGGCCGGTTTGACGCCGCCGCAGTCCATGGATATGCCATGGCGCTGGGTGGGGGCGGGGTTGGAGTGCATTCCTGCACTGGCCATGTTCTATGCCGTGTGGTGCGTGCACCGCATTTGCCGTGCGTTTCTGGCGGGAGAGGTGTTCGGGCCCGTGGTGGTGCGCGGATTTCGTGGCGTGGGCTGGGGTTTTCTGGCGATGTTTGTGACATCGCTGCTCTACCAGATGGGAGTGACGGCGCTGCTGTCGTGGCTCGCGTCTGGGCAGAACGGGGGGCTGATCGTGCTGGGCCTGGGCTCGTTTGAAATGAGCATGCTGGTGGTGGCGCTCATGATGCTGCTGCTGGCCCATGTGCTGGCCGAGGGCTGCCGCTTGCAGGCCGAAGCCAACGCGTTCGTGTAATTTACCCAGGACACCCACCCATGGCGATAGTTGTCACGCTGGATGAAGTGCTCGTGCGCCGCAAGGTCAAATCGCGGGATCTCGCGGCCCATGTGGGCATCACCGAGGCCAACTTGTCCCTGCTCAAAAGCGGCAAGGTCAAAGGGGTGCGCTTCGAGACCCTGTCCGCCATCTGCAGCTACCTACAGTGCCAGCCAGCGGATCTGCTGGCCTGGATTCCCGATGAAGGGGCGGCGCCACCGGCCGGTCTGGCCAGTAGTTCTTCGCAAGAGTAAGTCGATGTGCGCCGCTCCTGCACGCCGGCGCCTGGTCTGGGCGGTGGCTGGGTCACTGATGCTGCATGTCGTCGGGCTGGCCGTACTTTGGCGGACGCTGGTGCCCCTGTCCGCCCGCCTGCCCCCCGGAGTGCGGGTGCCGCCACCCGCCATGCTGTGGGTGGCGATCACGCCCACGCCCACGCCCACGCCGACGCCAGTTTCTACGGCAGTCGTGCCGGGCGAAACAGGCGAAAAGGCCGGGGCGCACTCCGTACCGCTGGGGGCCAGAAGGCTTGCCACGGCGGCCATCGTCCGGCCGCTGCCGAGTGCGCGGGTGCGCCAATCCACTGCAAGCCCTGAGATTGAGGCCCCCGTGACCGCCGCCATATCGATGCCAAGCCGGCCCGCTTCCACCGCGCAGCCGCAGGCTGCACCTGGACCGGAGGCAGTGGTGCGCGCGCTGGAGCGGGAGAGAGCCTGGCAGCGCCGACAAGGGCTGGCCCATGCGCCTCAAACCTGGGGTAGTGAAGCGCCCGTCACGATGGGCGCTGGGGCCGTGATGCGCGACCTGCGTGGACCTGGGGGCTCACGCACCACGAAGGTGTCGGGACCGTGGGGCGACTATTGTGTGGAGCTGCCCTCCGCCAACCAGCCTCCGGCCATGGGGGCAGCGCCCCGCATGGCTCTTGCGCGCACCTGTCGTTGATGCCACCGGCTCGCTGTCACCTGATCTGAATAGATCACCTTCGCCGCGGCCCCTCGTTCCGGTCAATGCCCGGTCAGGGGGGGGGCTTGTTCGTCACTCGATGTCTTTCACATTAAGATTTCACGGTTTTTTCACCACACAGAGGGACACCGCATGGCACAGCAGTTTTTGGAAATGCCCGACAGTCAGGGCTACTTTGGCGAATACGGCGGGCAGATCCTCCCGCCCGAACTCAAGGCCGTGATGGATGACATCAACACCGCCTACGAAGAAGTCCGCAAAACCGCTGCCTTTCAGGAAGAACTGGCGGATTTGTACGCGCACTACGTGGGCCGACCCAGCCCCATTTTTTATGCCAGACGCCTGTCCGATCGCCAGGGCGGCGCGCACATCCACTTGAAGCGCGAAGACCTGAACCACACCGGCGCGCACAAAATCAACCACTGCCTGGGCGAGGCGCTGCTGGCCAAGCACATGGGCAAGACCAAGGTGCTGGCCGAAACCGGGGCGGGCCAACACGGTGTGGCGCTGGCGTCGGCCTGCGCGCTGGTGGGCATTGAGTGTGAAATCCACATGGGCGAGATCGACATCGCCAAGGAGCACCCCAACGTCACCAAGATGAAAATCCTGGGCTGTAAGCTGGTGCCCGTGACGCGCGGTACGCGCACCCTCAAGGACGCGGTGGACAGCGCCTTTGAGGAGTACATGAAAGACCCGGTGAATTTCTTCTACGCCATCGGATCGGTGGTGGGCCCGCATCCGTTTCCGAAGATGGTGCGCGACTTCCAGAGCATCGTCGGGCGCGAGGCACGGGCGCAGTTCCTGGCGCAGCACAAGCGCTTGCCCGATGTGGTGACCGCCTGCGTGGGCGGTGGCTCGAACGCCATGGGGATCTTTACAGAATTCTTGCCCGATACAGACGTGCAACTGATCGGCGTCGAACCGGCTGGCCGGGGCCTCGACACCCCCGACCATGCGGCCACCATGACGCTGGGCACCAAGGGCGCCATCCACGGTTTCATTTGCTACAACCTGCAGGACGACAAGGGCGAGCCGCTTCCGGTGTATTCGATTGCATCAGGTCTCGATTACCCCGGCGTCGGCCCACAGCACTGCTACCTCAAGGACGTGGGCCGTGTGCGCTATGAGGCCGTGACCGACGACGAGTGCCTGGATGCCTTCATGGCGCTGTCGCGCACTGAGGGCATCATTCCTGCGCTGGAGAGCGCCCACGCCGTGGCCTACGCCATGAAGCTGGCCAAAACGATGTCGCCCGACCAGAACATTCTGGTCAACCTCTCGGGCCGGGGGGACAAGGACGCTGATTTCGTGGCGCAGCACCTGGGGTTGTAAAATTTGAGTCAAATAGGCTTCTGGCGCTTGCTGTATAAGCGCTAGAAGCTATATTTTTGATAGCTCGAATGCAGCCTTCAACCCGCAGCTCCGCTACGGTCTGGCCGTGGGCGCGCTGCGCTCCAGCAGCATGGCATCCCCGTAGCTGAAGAACCGGTACTCCTGTGCGATTGCATGGCGGTACAGCGCCATCACCTGCTCGTACCCCGCAAAGGCGCTCACCAGCATCATCA
>JAUYGP010000292.1 GCA_030690515.1 Giesbergeria sp. | reverse complement strand
CGGGATTGCGGCTGGCATGCGCCTGCAGGGCGCTCTGGCCGTGCGCTTGCAGCATGCGGATTTCCACCGCCGCCGATGCCGTTCCCACGGCTTCGGCAAAGCCGCGTTGCACCGCTTTGTTGATGAGGGTGTAGGCACCGTTGCCTTCGACGTTGACCACGGCCGCTTCGCTGCGCAGTACCTTGCGGTGCAGGTCGGCGGGTAGCACGGCGTAGCCGCCAATGGCGCCGTTCCAGAGCGCCTCGCGTGCCTCTTGCTCGTTGCCCGTGACGAGGGTCACGGCGATGTTCGGGTCAGCCTGCGCCAGGCGCGTGATCTGGCGTGAGAGGCTGGAGTGGTCCAGGTCCACCACGGCCACTGGCACTTGCGTGACCACTTCGGTGGCGTAGAACCAGGGGTAAAAAAAGCCGTACAGCACGGGTGCGGCCACCAGTAGTAACAAAATGCCCTTGTCGCGTACTACCACCGCCAGGGCATCGCGCCAGGCCGCCAAGGCGCGGGTGAATAAATGGTTCATCAACGTTTCCCCCAGGTCTGTGGCTGGCCCAGTGCCGCCTGCAGCAAAGGCACGCACAGCAGCAGCGCCAGCACGGTGGCCAGCAGCAGCCCTGCCATGGTGCTTGCGCTGGCGGCAATGGGCGCGCCCATTTGCAGTTGCGCGGTTTGCAGGGCGATGTAGTGCGTGAACGGCATGGCCAGTGCCCAGGTGCGTGCGCTGGCCGGCATGGCCAGCAGCGGAAACGCCACGCCGCTGAAAGCAAACGCAGGCGCCGAAAAAAAGCCTACACCCGAGAGCGCCATGCGCAGCGAGCGCGTAAGCGCCGCCAGCAGTGCGCCCAGCGCCACCGACACGCCCACCAGCAGCGCCAGTGCTGCGGCCACCCAGGCGATGCTGCCACTGGTGTGCCAGCCGCGCCCCCAGGTCAACCACACCAGGGACAGCAGGCCGACGAACGTGAGGCTGAGCCAGGGCCAGAGCAGCTTGCCCACCAGGGCGCCCGCCGTGCGTGTGGGTTGGCCGCGCTGCCCGAGCCAGTCGCCCAGGCTGCGGTCGCGCAGTTCGCGGCCCACGGCCCAGGCACCGGCGGTCATGGCCAGGATGTGCAGCAGCGCGGGAATCAGCCCGGTTGCCAGAAACTGCTCGTAGTTGCCCGCCACGTTGAACAGGCCGACCAGTTGCGTGTGGATGGGGTCCATGCTGACCCGCGCCGCCTGTGCGGATTCGCCGCGCTTGGCGCGCGCAGACAACTCCACCCCGGCCGAAAGCGTGCCCACGGCGGCGCGCACATCGCGCTGGATCAGACCCGAATGCGTGCCCAGTTGTGCGTTGTGCAAGAGCGTGACGTTGCCCACGTGGCCTTGCTTTACATCGCGCGCAAAGTCGCGTGGGATCACCACGACGGCGTAAAGCTCCGTGCTGCGCAGGGCGGCTTGCGCCTCCAGGCTGCCGCTGATCGGCCGCGCTACGTGCAGGCCGGGCGTGGCGTCCAGCATGCGGGTGAGCTGGCGCGAGAGGTTGGAATGGTCTTCGTCCTGCACGCCAATGGGCAGGCTGTGGGGCACACCGGCAGAAAAAATCCACCACAGCAGCGCCACGGCCAGCAGCGGCACCCAGGTGATCATGGCCAGGTCCCAGGGGCTCTGGCGTAGGCGCCGGGCTTCACGCTGGGCACTGTGTACTATTGAATTCATAGCTGGTAGCGCTTATGGATAAAGCGCTAGAGGTCAATTTGTTATAAATTTTTGACCAACACGCTCATGCCGGGGCGTGCGCCGGGCAGGGCGGTCACGGGGCGGGCACGTACCTCGAAGGTGCGCACATCAAAGCCCTGGCCGGCGCGGGTGGCGCGCCAGGTGGCGAAGTCGGGCAGTGCGCTGTTGGCGTACACCTTGAAACGCACGGTCTGTTCGCCGAGGGCGGGCAGGGTGGCATCAAACTCGGTGCCCACGGCAAAGCGCTGCAGGCGGTCTTCGCGCACGTTCAGCACCACCCACTGGTCTGACAGATCGACCACCGACACCACGGCTACGCCCTGGGGCGAGAGTTCGCCCACGCGCGCCAGTACCTTGGCCACTTCGCCAGCCACAGGGCTTTTGAGTTCGGTCTCGGCCTGCGCGGCCTGCACTTCGGCCACCACACCGGCCACCTGGCGGGCCTGCGCGGCCGCCGCCGCCTGGTCTTCGGGGCGGGCCCCGGCGCGGGCCATGTCGTACTGCGCCTTGGCGGCCAGCGCCTGGTCGCGGCTGGCCTTGCGGTGGGCGTCGGCCTCGTCGCGTTTCTGTGTGGCAACCAGGCCTTCGCGGGCCAGGCCGTCAACGCGGCGGAACGAGGTGTCGGCCAACTCAGCGGCGGTTTGGGCGCGCTGCCAGGCCAGGCGCGCCATTTCGATCTCTTGTGGGCGTGCACCGTGCTCGGCTTTGCTGGCCACGGCCTGGGCAGCGGCTTGGGCCGCGGTGGCCTGGGCCATCTTGGCGGCGACTTCCGGGCTGTCCAGGCGCACCAGCGGCGTGCCCACGGTGATCTGGTCGCCTTCTTTCACCAGCACCTGCGCAATGCGGGCGCTGAGTTTGGGGGCAATGTCGGCTTCGCGCGCTTCCATTTGGCCCTGGAACACTTCAGGTGCGGGCTGCCCAGCCTGCCACAGGCCATAGCCGGTGAAGGCGGCAACAGCCAGGCCCAGGGTGACCGCTGCGGCGGTTTTTGTCTTTGCGTTCATCTCAATCCACCTTCACATCGGCTCGCGCCATGTAGTTTGCAAATTCATCCGACAGGCCGCTGCTCTCGAGCAGGGCGGCCAATGCCAGTACGTAATCGTGGGCGGCCTGTGCGCGTTCGGTTTGCACCTTGGCGTTGTTCAGTTGCGCATCGATCAGGTCCAGCGTGGTGCTAGTGCCCTCGCGCAGGCCTGCTTCGCGCAGGCGCAGCACTTCGGCGGACAGGTCTACACCGGCTTGCTGGGCGAAATACTGGCGCCGGGCTTGTTCCAGCGCGAGCCAGTTTTTCTCGACCAGCAGGGCGATGTCGCTGCGGGCCTGTGCACCGGTGCGCTCGGCCTGCTCGATCTGCGCCTGGGACGAGGCGGCCAGGGCGTTGCGGTCGATCGCATCCCACAGCGTCCAGCGCACGGCAATGCCAGCGACCCAGTCGGCGTTGCCGCTTTTGATTTCGCGCTGGCCAAAGGCAAACACCTGCGGGCGGCGAAGGGCTTCTTCGGCGGCGTGCAGTTGGCTGGCCTGCGCTTTTTTGGCCGCCACTTTTGCCAAGCCGGGGTGGCGGGCCAGCGCGGCGTCAATAAAGTAGTCCAGTGGCTCCACCGCCTGGCTGATGACGAACAGTGGGCTGGTAGGTTGCACCGTGTCGCCTGCACGGGCGGTGCGGGTCAGCGCCGTGGCGGCCAGGTCGGCATCGTCGCGCGCTTTGCTGGCGTTTTTGCGGGCCTCTTCCATGGCCGAACGGGCTTGCAGGCGCTCGACCTTGGCAATCACGCCAGCGTCCAGCATTTTTTGCGCGGCTGCGTCGTGCTTCTCAATGCTCTGCAGCGCCGTTTCGCGCAGGACGGCAGCACGGTCGGCCAGTTGGGCGCCAAAGTAGCGCTGTACGAGCAGCGAGGCCAGTTCATCACTGACGCGTGTGCCGTCGGCCTGGGCCTCGCGGGTGCGCGCATCGGCCAGGCTGCGCGCAGCTTGCGTTGCGCCGCCCATGTAAAGGGGCCACACGGCGTTGACCGAGGCGGTGACGTCGGTTTTGTGACGATTGAGCGTGTAGCTGGCAGGCAGGTGCGGCAGCTGCGCAACCATGCCGCCCAGTTGGGGCGGCAGTTGCGCTGCGATGCCCGGCAGAGCCTGGCTCAGCGGGTTCAGATCCACATCCAGGTTGGCGTTGTAGGCGTAAGCGGCGCCGGTCAGGCTGACGCTGGGGCCGCCCAGGTGTTCGACGGCGCGGCGCTGCCAGGTCGCGCTGTCGATGGCCTGGCGCGAGGCAGCGAGACGGTCGGACGATGCCGTCATGTGTTGCAGCGCCGTGCCAAAGTCCATTGGCGCTGCAACGGCGGGTTGGGCCAGCAGGCACAACGCGGCTACGCCGGTGAGAAGGTGCGCGCGAGGCGCCAGATGCGGTTTCATGGGAGGGCCGTGTGAAGGTGAATCAACGAGTGGTACTTGTCGGTACCAAGTGATTTGAATCATCGAAGAAAGTTGTGGTACTGTCAAGTACCGATTGTTCCGGGGAACGAAATGACCATGAACGAAAACTGCAACGATCCCACCGGGCACCGTGCCCGCTTGCTCGATGGCATGGCCCGCTGCGTGGCGGAAAAAGGCTACGCCGAGACCACGATTGCGGACGTTGTGCGCGAGGCCAGTGTGTCGCGGCGCACCTTTTATGAGCATTTCGCCGACAAGGCCGAATGCCTGATGGCGCTGTACGTGGCAGCGACCGACGAGGCCACGGCCGCGCTGCGCGCTGCGATCGACCCGCACAGCGAATGGCAGGCGCAGGTCGAGCAGGCCATGGCGGCCTATCTGGCGGCGCTCTCCAGCCGCCCGGTGCTGCTGCGCACGCTGTTCATCGATATTCTGGGCCTCGGTGCCACGGGTTTGGCGGTGCGCCGCCGTGTGCATGGCCAGCTGGCCGAGCTGCTGCTGGAGGTGGTGAACCAGCGCCCCGGCGCACGCCTGCGCAAGTCACCGCTGCAACCCACCATGGCGCTGGCGGTGGTGGGTGGCATTCACGAACTGGTGCTGCAGGCCATCGAGCAAGGGCGTGTGGACGACATGCAGGCTTTGGTCGCCCCGGCGAGTGCTTTGCTACAGGCGGCCATTTCGTCAGAGTTTTAGGCCGACGAAAGAAGCTGCGCGAGGCGCCAATGGGTGACGCACAGGCGCTGTGCGTGAAAAGTCGGCTACTCGCCTGTGTCCAGGCTGTTGCGCAGGGCGGCTTGTGCTACGGCGTCGAGCGCGCCCGCCACCACGGTCTGCCCGGAAATGACCCGCAGGGAGCCACGTGCGACTAGCTTGTCGAGCAGTCGCCGGGTCATTGATTGGGTGTGTCCATAGGCGTTGGTGAATAGGAACAGGTTGCCATGGGATCCAATCCACGACAGCTGCGTGCGCTCCCATTGGTCCTCCACCAGGAGGTTGACCCAGGTTCCGACGTTCATCTCCAGCCCGTGCGCTGCGCTCTTGGTCGGGCTGAGCGCTCCTTCGCCGTCAGGGCTTGGAGGCTGGGTGTCCGAGGGTTCGTCCATGAACCCGGATTCAGCCACTTCAGACGGTGCAATCCAGGGTTCGTCCGCCTCCAGGGTGGGAACAACTTTGTTTGCAGGGGCTGAGGGCGTGTGGGGTGGGGTTGGTGCCGCGCGGCCGGGCACAAAGGCCTGCTGGTGCAATTGCATCAGCAGCTCGAAGAAAGCGCGGGTCTTTGCAGGTGGGTAGTCAATGGCGTCAAGGCCTTCATGTAGTCGCGAGAGCAGCTTGGGCACGAGGCGGGCGAGGCGGGCCACGTTGATGCGGGTGAGCTGGGGTTGTGCACTCCAGATCAGCGCGTCCACCGCCTCCCGGAAGCGCCCCGGGTCGTTGCTGCCGCTGTGGTCATCCAGACGGGCTTGGGCCATCACCTGGATCCAGGGGCCCAGCAGAAAGCGCGCCACTTCGGCCGGTATCGCGTCGATTTGGGGCAGTAGCCGAATCTCCCGCGCCATCCTGGCGGCAAGCAGGTTGCGTTGCTCGGCATGGCGCAGGGCTTCGATGGCACGCAGGCGCTCGTCTTCGTGCTTTTTCTCGCGCGTGGCCCAGGCGCCCAGCAATTGTTCCAGGGCATGCGCAAACGGTTCCTGGTCTTCAATGGGCGACTGCGTCAATGGGCCCACCACATCGATCAGTGGCTGCATGAAACTCTCGAAGCCTTGGGCTTCGAGGCTGTCAAAGGCCAGGCTGCGGTCCGTCATCTCCTGCAACAGGCGGCGTGCAGGATGGTCCTTGTCACTGAAAAATCGCGGGTCTGACAGCGCCAGCTTCAAGAGGGCCGGTTCCAGCGTCTTGACGAGTTGCTGCACTGGCCAGAGCAGACGGTCATCGCGTTCGATGTTGTCCAGCATGAGCGCCATCACTTCCATGCTCAAGGCCTGGCCAAGCCCCGCTTTGTGTGGCGCCGTGGTGGCTGTAGCCAACGGGGCCGCCAAGGCTTGCGGGCCCCGGCTGCCGAGCCGCTCCATCATGCGATCCACCTGGTTCATTTCCTGGAGCGCTTCGAAAGCCGCCGGCACGGTGATGTCAAAGTCCGGTGCGGGTGCCGCTGTGCGGTTGGGGGTGCTTTCGAATTCGCGCGAAAACCGTTCAGAGAAAGGCATTTCGGGCGCTGGGCCATCGGCCAGCTCGCCTGTCAGCAGGCGGTGCAGTTGGTGCAGCGTCAGCAGGGTTTGGGTGGGGGCGGTTGCTGGTGCGGGGGCATGCTGCGCGGGTGTATGTGTGCCGTCCGCACGCCACGGTGCGGATTCCGGACCGAAACCAGGAGCGTGGCCTTCTGCACCCGCGGGCTTCACGTAGACGTAGTTGCCGCCTTGCTGGCGCACCGCAAAACCGGCAGGCTTGATGCCGCTGTCCTGCAACTGCCCGATCAGCTGGAGATACAGGGCCATAAGTTCTTTGCCCATCGCCTCCGCCAAGTGCCCCATCCAGTCCCGCCGCACCTGGTCGGACGGCTGCATCTGCCCGACCACTGCTTGTAGGGCCTGCAGAAATAGCTCGGGTTGCAGGGGGTTGTGCCCGGGGTCCACGGTGGATTGGCCTTGCGCTGCGCTCATGAGCGCGTTCAGATCGGCCAAGGGCGTTGCCACGGCCTCGGCGAGCACCTGTCTTGCACGCGCACGCTCGACGCTCTCGCTGATTTGCGACTCGTCCATCAGTTCCAGTTCGTCAAACTGGACCGAAAAAAGCGACCGTGTGGCGGGCTGCTCTCGGTCAGCACCTTTGGCAACTGCTTGCTCCAGGGCGCCAGGAAATCGCTCGCACATGACGGAGCCGACACGGGCGAGGTGCTGCCGCGCGTGCATGACGCTGTGGCTCTCGCCGGGGGTGCGGGCCTGGTCCTCTCGTGCTTGCAGGGCCCTGCGGGCGG
>JAUYGP010000288.1 GCA_030690515.1 Giesbergeria sp. | reverse complement strand
ACAAGATCCTGGGCATGGGCGAGGGCTTCGACTCTGCCGCGATTCCGGTCGATGGTTTTTGCGTGCGTGTGGGCGCCATGCGCTGCCACAGCCAGGCGCTGACCTTCAAGCTGAAGAAGGACGTGCCCGTGGCCGACATCGAAGCCATGATCGCTGCGGACAATGAATGGGTGAAGGTCGTACCCAACACCCGCGAAGCCACCATCAAGGACCTCACGCCTGTGGCCGTCACCGGCACCATGCAGATCCCCGTGGGCCGCATCCGCAAGCTGGCCATGGGGCCTGAATATGTGGGCGCATTCACCATTGGCGACCAACTCTTGTGGGGTGCTGCCGAGCCGCTGCGCCGCATGCTGCGCATCCTGCTGGACGCCTGACCCGCCCTGTCCCAGCGCCCACAGGCGCTGGGCGCACGGGGTTCTGCCCGCAAATCTGCGCAAAACAACTTGTTACGCTCGTTGTCGCCGGGCAACACCCATCCCCCCCGGAAAGGCCGTTCGAGGGCCGCGCCAGAGCTTCGCCACTACGTTAGCTTGTCAGTGCAAAACATTGCTGCTATGGTGCTTTTACACATTCTTTAACGCTGGAGCGCAGCGGGCATCCGACCATGAAAAACAGCAGTCCGCTCCAACGAGCCTCAAAACCAAAACCGTTGATTGCAACCATGCATCGTTGGAAATTCTCCGCACTGGCGGCTGCGGCCGTAGCAACCGTTGGCTTGCACACGCCAGACGCCTTGGCCTTGTCACTTGGGCCTATCACGGTGCAATCGGCCTTGGGTGAACCTCTGCGCGCCGAGATCACCCTGCCACAGGTCACTCCGGCCGAAGCCGACTCGCTGCGGGTCACCCCCGCCAGCCCCGAAGTCTTCCGCGCCCAGGGCATGGAATATTCGCCCGCCGTCACCAAGGTGCAAATCAAGTTCCTGCGCCGTACCGATGGCCAGGCCGTGCTGCGTGTCACCAGCGACCGCGCCATCACCGACCCCTTCGTCGATCTGGTGGTCGAAGCCAACTGGAGCACCGGCCGTATCACGCGCAGCTACACCATGCTGTTCGATCCGCCAGCGCTGCGCCGTGCGCCTGCGGCGCCCACAGCGCAAGCCCAGCTACCCGCACCCCAACAGACCCGCCCTGCACCAGCAGCCAGCACCGCTGTCGTTGCGCGCCCTGCACCCGCCGCCGCGGCTCCCGCATCGGGCGACAGCGTTGCCGTCAAGGCCGGGGATACCGCAGGCCGCATTGCCAGCGCCCACCGCCCGGCCGATGTATCGCTGGATCAAATGCTGGTGGCACTACTGCGCGCGAATCCCGATGCCTTCATCCAGGGCAACGTGAACCGCCTCAAGGCCGGTACCGTGTTGCAATTGCCCGGCTCCGCCGAAGCCAGCGCCACGCCCAACGGTGAGGCGCGCAAAATTCTGGCCACGCAAAGCCGCGACTTCAATGAATTCCGCCGCAAGCTGGCGGGCGCTGCCCCCGCGGCCGAAGTGGCCGCATCGGGCCGCACCGCTACCGGCAAGGTTCAAACCCAGGTAGACGACCAGCGCGCCAGCAGCGCGGCTCCTGACAAGCTCACGCTGTCCAAGGGCGCCATGCAGGGCAAGAAGTCTACCGAGGAACAGCTCGCCCAACGCAAGCAGGCCAACGAGGCCGCTGCCCGCACAGAAGAACTGTCCAAGAACATCAGCGAACTGAGCAAGCTCAGCGCCGCATCGGCCGCACCAGGTGCCGCCAGCCCTGCCGCCGCAGTCGCCAGCGAGCCAGCGGCGCCCGGCATTGCGGTACCCGGTGTTGCCGCCCCTGAAGCACCAGCATCCGCCGCCGAAACGGCTTTGCCCGAGGGCGCCGCTTCCGAGGCTGTCGCAGCCGCCGCAGAGCCCGCCGCATCGGTGGCCAGCGAAGCCGCAGAGGCGGCCCCAGCCAAGCCGGTGGTGGTGCCGGTGCCCATGCCGCAACCAGCTCCCGCAGAAGAACCCAGCTTCATCTCCGGCCTGATGGACGACCCCATGATTCCACTGGCCGGTGGTGGACTGCTGGCATTGCTGCTGGGCTATGGTGCCTGGCGTGTAGTCCAGCGCCGCCGCAATGGTGCGGGCATGGACAGCTCCTTCCTGGAAAGCCGTCTGCAGCCTGATTCGTTCTTTGGCGCCAGCGGTGGCCAGCGCGTGGACACGGCGGGCACCGATTCGACCACGGGTGGGTCCTCCATGGCCTACTCTCCCAGCCAGCTCGATGCGGGCGGCGACGTGGACCCGGTGGCCGAAGCTGACGTATATCTGGCCTATGGCCGTGATCTGCAGGCCGAAGAAATTCTCAAAGAGGCCGTGCGCCACAACCCGGCGCGGGTGTCGGTGCACGCCAAGTTGGGTGAAATTTATGCCAAACGCCAGGACCGCAAGGCACTGGAATCCGTCGCTACCGAAATTCACAGCCTGACGCAGGGCGAAGGCCCGGACTGGAACCGCATTGCCGAGCTGGGCCGTAACCTCGATCCTGACAACACCCTGTACCAGCCCGGCGGCCGCCCCACAGGTGGGCTCGCTGTGTCGCTGAGCGCCCCGGACAGCATGCTGCCACCCGATATGGATCTGGATCTCGATCTGGACCTTGATCTGCCCGACGACGCGCTGACTGACGCGCCAGCGGCATCTACAGGCAATTTTGCGGCTGCAGCCGCCAGCGCACAGGCGGCTGTTGCTCCTGCCGCCCCAGAGCCGGACCCGATGGACAGCATCCTGTCGGCGCAACCCGCCTGGACGCCGCCCACGGCGCCTGCCGTCGCCCCCAATGTGGCCGCGCCGTCCATCCTGGACATGCCAATGGTAGATCTGCCGACACTGGATACCCAGCCTGATACGCTGGAAAGCGCTCCCCCAGCCTACAAGCCGTCCGATTCGGGCCTGATGGAGTTTGACCTCGACAGCATCTCGTTGGATCTGGACACGCCTGCAGCATCTGCATCT
>JAUYGP010000286.1 GCA_030690515.1 Giesbergeria sp. | reverse complement strand
CGATGCAGGCCAGGACCTGGAGGGCGTGGCATGACCAGCACCGCACGCACTTCGGGGGGCTTGCTGCAGCGCATGGCAGGTTGGTTTGGTGGCCTGCCGGGCAAAGCCGCTGAAGTGTTGCCTGTGCGCGCCGGCGGCACCGAATATCGCCAGACCACGGCCACCCCCGCCAGCGTTTTGGGCTTTGACGAAGCCCTGCTGTGGGTGGTGGTGGCCCTGCTGGCTTGGGGGCTGGTGATGGTGTATTCCGCCTCCATCGCCTTGCCGGACAATCCGCGCTTTGGCAAGATCGCGCCCACGCATTTCTTGATGCGCCATGTGTTCGCGCTGGTGGTGGCTTTTGTGGTGGCGCTGCTGGCTTTTCAGGTGTCCATGGCGACCTGGGAACGTTCGGCGCGTGCGCTGTTTGTGGTTTCGCTGGCGCTGCTGGCGCTGGTGCTGGTGCCCCATGTGGGCACCGTGGTCAATGGCGCACGCCGCTGGTTGTCTCTGGGGCCGTTCGGTTTCCAGCCCTCCGAGCTGGCCAAGTTTGCCGTTCTCATCTACGCCGCCGACTACATGGTGCGCAAAATGGACGTCAAAGAACGGTTCTTCCGCGCTGTGCTCCCCATGGGGGCGGCCGTGGCGATCGTGGGAGTGCTGCTACTGGCCGAGCCCGATATGGGCGCCTTCCTGGTGATCGCCGTCATCGCCATGGGCATCCTGTTCCTGGGCGGCGTCAACGCCCGCATGTTCTTCTTGATCGCCGCCATTTTGGTGGGGGCCTTCAGCCTGATGATCGCCAGTTCGCCATGGCGGCGCGAACGGGTGTTTGCCTATCTCGACCCGTTCAGCGAGCAGCACGCCCTGGGCAAGGGCTACCAGCTCTCGCACTCCCTCATCGCCATCGGGCGGGGCGAAATTTTTGGTGTGGGCTTGGGCGGCAGCGTCGAAAAATTGCACTGGCTTCCTGAGGCGCACACCGACTTCCTGCTTGCCGTGATCGGTGAAGAGTTTGGCCTGGTGGGCGTGCTCACACTCATCGTGCTTTTCCTGTGGATGACGCGCCGCATCATGCACATCGGCCGCCAGGCCATTGCCCTGGACCGCGTGTTCGCTGGTCTGGTGGCACAGGGCGTTGCCATCTGGATGGGATTCCAGGCCTTCATCAACATGGGGGTGAACCTGGGCGCGCTGCCGACCAAGGGACTGACCTTGCCGCTCATGAGCTACGGCGGCTCGGCCATTCTGATGAACCTGGTCGCCATTGCCGTAGTGCTGCGCGTGGATTATGAAAACAAATTACTCATGCGGGGCAGCGGCAAGCTGCCCACCACGCGCAAGCGGGGGGAGCGTGCATGAGTTATTTGTTTCAGCAAAACAAATTGCGCCAGCGCGCCAGCGCTGCCGGCACACAAGTGCCGATGCGGGGCAGCGGCAAGCTGCCCACCACGCGCAAGCGGGGAGAACGCGCGTGAGCAGCACCACGCCCAAGACCGCGCTCATCATGGCCGGTGGCACGGGGGGTCACATCTTTCCGGGCCTGGCCGTGGCCGAGGAGTTGCGCGCGCGCGGCTGGCGCGTGCACTGGCTGGGCGCGCCCGGCAGCATGGAGGCGCGCATTGTGCCCGCCCAGGGTTTTGCGCTGGAAACCATTGACTTCTCAGGCGTGCGTGGCAAGGGCCTGGTTACGTTGGCCTTGTTGCCACTGCGCCTGCTGCGCGCTTTCTGGCAGGCCTGGCAGGTGGTGCGGCGTGTGCGGCCCGACGTGGTGGTGGGCCT
>JAUYGP010000268.1 GCA_030690515.1 Giesbergeria sp. | reverse complement strand
TCCACCACCTGTGGAGAGGCCACCACGCGGAACTCGCGGGGGTTGAACTGGCGTGCTTCGCGCAGGATTTCGCGCAGGATGTCGTAGGCCACACTGCGCGACGTACGTATGGCACCCCGGCCCTGGCAGGAGGCGCAGGGTTCGCACAGCATGTGTGCCAGCGACTCGCGCGTGCGCTTGCGCGTCATTTCCACCAGGCCCAGTTGCGAGAAGCCCCCCGACATGGTTTTGACACGGTCGCGCGCGAGTTGTTTGCGAAACTCGGTCAGCACAGCGTCCTGGTGGCCGCTTTGGGCCATGTCGATGAAGTCGACGATGATGATGCCGCCCAGGTTGCGCAGGCGCAGCTGGCGGGCAATGGCGCCCGCTGCTTCCAGGTTGGTTTTGAAGATGGTGTCGTCGAAATTGCGCGCACCCACGTAGCCGCCGGTGTTCACATCCACCGTGGTCAGCGCCTCGGTTTGGTCGACAATGAGGTAGCCGCCTGATTTGAGATCGACCCGCCTGCCCAGCGCCCGGGCGATTTCTTCGTCGATGGAATACAGGTCAAAAATGGGGCGCTCGCCCTTGTAGTGCTGCAGCTTGCCCGCAGCAGCCGGCATGAACTCCTGGCCAAAGGCGCGCAGGCGGTGGAACTGCTCGGTCGAGTCGATGCGGATGGACTGGGTGTGCTCGCCCACAAGGTCGCGCAGCACGCGCTGCAGCAGGTCCAGGTCTTGGTGCAGGAGCGAGGTGGGCGGCAGGCGCAGCGAGGCTTCTTTGGTGCGCGCCCAGGTCTTGCGCAGGTAGGCAATGTCTTCGGCCAGCTCGGCATCGGTCGAATCCTCGCCATTGGTGCGCAGGATAAAGCCCCCGCCGCCGCCCGTGGACTTGTCACCCACCAGGGCCTGCAGGCGGGCGCGCAGGGCATCGCGCTCGGCGACCGGGATTTTTTGCGAGATACCGATATGGTCGTCCTGCGGCAAAAACACCAGCAGGCGCCCTGCAACGCTGATTTGCGTGGACAAGCGTGCGCCCTTGGAACCCAGGGGGTCCTTGATGACCTGCACCATGAGCGACTGGCCCTCGAACACCTGCTTCTCGATGGGCACCTGCGGCTCACCCTTGCGCGCGAACATGGGGGCTTCGCCGCCCTCCTGGCGCTGCCACACGTCGGCCACATGCAGAAATGCCGCGCGCTCCAGGCCAATGTCGATGAAAGCCGACTGCATGCCCGGCAGCACGCGCGAGACCTTGCCCAGGTAGACGTTGCCCACCAGGCCACGCTCCAGCGTGCGTTCAATGTGCATCTCCTGCACCGCACCATGCTCGACCACGGCCACGCGGGTTTCCTGGGGCGACCAGTTGATCAGAATGTCTTGTTGCATGGTGGGCATGGGGATGTCAGAACCTGTATCAGAAAGCAATACCAGCGGTGTGCAGCATCTGCGCCGTCTCGTACAGCGGCAGGCCCATGATGCCCGAATAGCTGCCGCTCAGGTGCGGAATCAGCGCCGCTGCGCGACCCTGAATGCCGTAAGAACCGGCTTTGCCCAAGGGTTCGCCCGAGTCCACATAGGCCGCAATGTGCGCAGGGGAAAGCTCGGCAAACGTGACATGCGAAACCGACAGCACGGCCCAACGCTGCGCACCGGCCTGCAAGGCCACGGCGGTCAGCACGCGGTGCGTGCGGCCCGACAGTTCGGCCAGCATGCGCCGGGCATCGGCTGCGTCCACCGGCTTGCCATACAGGGTGGCGCCCATGGTGACCGTGGTGTCGGCACACAGGATAGGCGCATCAGGCAGCCCCCGGCGTACCCGGCGCTGCACCGCCGCGTCGAGCTTGAGGCCGGTCACGCGCTCGACATAGTTGGCAGGTGCCTCATCGGGCAAAGCGACCTCGATGGCTTCGGCGTCTTCATGCACGTCGCCCTCCACATTGGGCAGCAGCAGGGTGTGGCGCACGCCCAATTGGTCAAGCAGCTGGCTGCGCCGGGGGCTTTGCGAGGCGAGGTAGATGAATGCAGACATGCAGGAATTTTAACAAAATATGCCTCTAGCGCTTATCTATCAAGCGCTAGCAGCTATTCATTTAATAGCAAAACCAGAGAGCGGCTGGCTATTCCCGGTGGTACGGGTGCCCGGCGTTGACCGACCAGGCGCGGTAGAGCTGCTCGATCAGCAGCACGCGCACCATGGCGTGCGGCAGGGTCAGGTCAGACAGACGAATGCGCTCGTGCGCTGCCTGGCGAAAACCGGGGTCGAGCCCGTCGGGCCCGCCAATGACCAGGGCCACATCGTCCCCGCCGAGTTGCCAGCCTTGGAGGCGCTCGGCCAGCGCCTTGGTAGTCAGGCTGGTGCCACGCTCGTCCAGCGCCAC
>JAUYGP010000262.1 GCA_030690515.1 Giesbergeria sp. | reverse complement strand
TCGGTCATGACCGCCTGGTGGGCGCGGTGGAACGCCCCTACCCCCAGGTGAACAATGGCCCCGACCACCTGGCTGCGGTCATAGCGGGGCCGTTGCACCGTGGCAGGCACTTGATTCAGATTTTGATTGCAGAGTTGCATGCTGAGCGCCTTGGTCTCAGTCGGTCACGCCGGGAATGGCGAAGTAGTTTTTGGCATTGCGGTAGCTGATGTCCTGCACCATGCCGCCAAAGGTGTCAAAGTCAGGCGGAATTTCACCGTTTTCCATCCAGCCGCCCACCAGCGCGCACAACACCCGGCGGAAATACTCATGCCGTGGAAATGACAAAAAGCTGCGCGAGTCGGTCAGCATGCCGACAAAACGTGACAGTAGCCCAAGGTTGCCCAGACTCAGCATTTGCTGACGCATGCCGTCAACGTGGTCGTTGAACCACCAGGCCGAACCCATCTGGATCTTGCCGGGGCTGGAGCCGTCCTGGAAACAGCCCATCACCGTACCCAGCACTTCCAGGTCGTTCGGGTTGAGCGAATACAGAATAGTTTTGGGCAGCATGCTCTCGCTTTGCAGCGCGTTCATGAAGGTGGCCAATTTGCTGGCAATCGGCTCGTCATTGGCAGCGTCATACCCGGTGTCGGGGCCGAGTTTGGCAAACATGGCCGAGTTGAGGTTGCGCACAGCGGCCATGTGCAACTGCATGGCCCAGCCACGCCGGGCGTTCATGCGACCCACATCCAGCAGCACCGCGGTCTTGTAGGCATCAGCCTCGCTGGCGCTCAAAACGGTGCCGCTTAGCAATTTGGCAAAAATGGCTTCCAGCGCCTGCGGCGTGGAGAAGCTGGCAAAAGGCACGCTCAGCCCGTGATCCGACGCGCGGCAGCCCAGGCTGTGAAACACGGCGTGGCGGGTATCCAGCGCCGCAATCAGGGACTGGTAGGAGCCAATCGCCACATCGGCGCTGGCACCCAGTTTGTTGATGTAAGCCTGCCAGACGGCCAGGTCGTCGGTGGCCAGCGCGCGGTCGGGGCGGAAGCTGGGCACCATCATGGGTTCATCCGGTTGACGCTTGTCCGCGTAGGCGATATGGTGCTGCAGCGCGTCAGCCGGGTCGTCGGTGGTGCCAACAGCGCGCACTTTCATGCGCATCAGCAGGGAGCGGGCGCCGAATTCTGGCTGAGTGATCTGGGCGTTGCAAGCCTCCCAGATGGCGGGGGCGGTTTTTTCCGACAGGGCGTCATGAATGCCAAAGTAGCGCTGCAACTCCAGGTGTGTCCAGTGGTACAGCGGGTTGCCCACCAGGCGCGGTACGGTTCTGGCCCAGGCCAGAAAAGTTTGGAAGTCGGGTTCTCGGCCGGTGATGTCGGCCTCGGGTACGCCGTTGGAGCGCATGGCGCGCCACTTGTAGTGGTCACCCCCCAGCCAGGCGTGGGCAATGTTCTTGAAACCGGCGTTGCTGGCGATGTCGGCTGGTGGCAGATGACAGTGGTAGTCAATGATAGGCATCGGGGCCGCGTACTCGTGGAACAGCCGCCTGGCGCAGTCGTCTGGCAGGAGAAAGTCGGCGTTCATAAAGGGCTTCATGGGTATTGCTCCGTCTGTTCTGAAAAACTGTGAGCCCGGTTGCTTGCAGTTGTTGTTGATAGGCGGGGACTCTACACTAAATAGAACAGGAATTCAAGCAAAGTGAAACACTGTTTTGTTTAGAATGGAGACCCGTCAAATCCCTGTTTCATTTCTGGTTTATATAATTGGAATTATGTTTCAAAAAATATTCTAAGAAAAGAAATTTTGTCGTATATTGGTTTCCCTGACCCGGGTCCGTCCGGGCCACCCCCATTGCCGAAGAAAAATATGACACCATCATCCGTGATCCGCCTGCACACCCACGACGACGTGCTGATCGCCACCCAGCAGCTGTTGCCCGGCACGGCGCTCGCCTCTGAGCAATGGGTGGTGCGTGATCTGATTCCACCAGGCCACAAACTGGCAGCGCACGACATCAAAGCGGGTGCGCCGGTGCGCCGCTACAACCAGATCATCGGCTTCGCCAAAACCGACATCTGCACAGGTCAACATGTCCATTCGCACAACCTGGGCATGGGTGAGTTCGAGCGTGACTACGGAATTGGTGAATGTATTCGCGACCTACCCAAGGTGGCACACCCGGCCACCTTCATGGGCTACCAGCGCCCCAACGGCCGGGTCGGTACGCGTAACTACATTGCCGTCATGGCCTCGGTGAACTGCTCGGCCACTGTGGTGCGCGCCATCGCCAGGCATTTCAACCCGGAACGGTTGGCGGCCTTTCCCAACATCGACGGTGTCATTGCCTTGCCGCACCCGCTAGGCTGTGGTATGGGTGTGGTCAGTGAAGGCATGGACATTTTGCGCCGCACCCTGATCGGTTATGCCAGGCACCCGAACTTTGCCGGCGTGTTGTTTGTCGGGCTGGGCTGCGAGCAAAACCAGATTGCGCCTTTGGTTGAGATGGTTGGCGCCCACGAGCCCGGCATGTTGCAACAGGTGGTGATGCAAGCCGAAGGCGGCACCACTGCGGCGATCAAAAAAGGCATTGCACAGATCACCGCCATGCTGGCGCGTGCCAACGCCTACCAGCGCACGCCGACACCGGTCAGCGAGCTGATTGTGGGCTTGAACTGCGGCGGCTCGGATGGTTATTCCGGCATCACCGCCAACCCGGCACTGGGCGGTGCGTCCGACCTGCTGGTGGCGCAGGGTGGCACCAGCATCCTGTCAGAAACGCCAGAGATATACGGTGCCGAACACCTGCTGACACGCCGTGCGGCCAGCGCGGACATTGCGCACAAGCTGATAGGACGCATCGCGTGGTGGAAGGACTACACCATGCGCAACGGCAATCAGATGGACAACAACCCCTCGGTGGGCAACAAGGCGGGCGGCTTGACCACCATCCTGGAGAAATCGCTGGGCGCCGTGGCCAAAGGCGGTACCAGCACCCTCAACGGGGTCTATCTGTATGCCGAGCAGGTGGATGCCAAAGGCTTTGTCTACATGGACACGCCAGGATACGACCCGGTGTCGGCCACGGGCCAAGCAGCCGGTGGTGCCCAGATCATTTGTTTTACCACCGGTCGTGGTTCGGCCTTCGGTTGTGCCGGTGTACCCACCATCAAGCTGGCCACCAACAACGCCTTGTTTGAGCGCATGGGTGACGACATGGACGTGAACTGTGGCGACCTGATCACCGGCACGGCCATGCCAGTGATCAGCCAGCGCATCTTCGACGCCATCATCCGCCACGCCTCTGGCGACAAGGTCCGTAGCGAAGTCCTGGGCTATGGCAACGACGAGTTTCTACCCTGGCAAGTGGGTGCGGTGATGTGAACACCCGGGCCGGCGTGGTTGTCGCCAGTTCATCGCACAATCCGGCCATCTGCTTTTTTTGAGAATTGCTCATGACCGATCCCAACGCCACCACTTTTGACCCCCACGCCTTGTTGCGCAGCCTGTTCGATGCAGCCGTGGCGGCGGCCCAGCCTGCGTTGTGCCTGCCGCCGCATTTGCCAGCGCCCCCCAAAGGTCGCACCATCGTCATCGGCGCCGGCAAGGCGTCGGCGGCCATGGCGCTGGCGCTCGAAGCCCATTGGCCGGGCCCGCTCGAAGGCCTGGTGGTGACGCGCTACGGCTACCAGCAGCCCTGTCAGCGCATCGAGATCGTGCAGGCGTCGCACCCGGTGCCCGACGCCGCCGGCCTGGCGGCCTCACAGCGCATGGCTGCGCTGGTGACCGGTTTGACGGCAGATGACCTGGTGATTGCGCTGATCTCCGGTGGCGGTTCCTCGCTGTTGGTAGCGCCGGGCGAGGGGCTGACGCTGGCCGACAAACAGGCGGTGAACACCGCGTTGCTGGCCAGTGGCGCCACCATTTCCGAAATGAACTGCGTGCGCCGGCACCTCTCCAGCCTGAAGGGCGGTCGCCTGGGCGCGCTGTGCCATCCGGCGACTTTGCTCACGTTGCTGATCTCCGACGTGCCGGGCGATTCCCCCATGGACATTGCCTCGGGCCCCACCGTGGCCGACAGCACCAGCTGCTTGGAGGCGCTGGACATCATTGCGCGCTACCGCATTGACCTCCCTGCACCGGTGCGTGCGCTACTGGAGAGCGGCCAGGGTGAAACCGTCAAACCCGGTGACGCACGTTTGACAGGTAGCCAGATTCGCATGATCACGGCACCGCAAATCGCGCTGGAGGCGGCTGCCCAAGTGGCCCGCGCGGCGGGCATCACGCCCTACATTCTTGGCGACAGCCTGGAGGGTGAAGCACGCGACGTGGCCAAGGTGCTGGCCGGCATTACGCGCCAGGTGGCGCAGCACGGTCAGCCGTTCCAGCCGCCTTGTGTGCTGCTCAGCGGCGGAGAAACCACGGTGACGATCCGCGACCCGCAAGGCACTGGCCGGGGTGGGCGCAATGTCGAATTCTTGTTAGCCTTGGCTGTGGCGCTGGGTGACTTGGACGGCGTGTACGCGCTGGCCGGTGATACCGACGGCGTCGACGGCATTGAAGAAATTGCCGGTGCCATGCTCACCCCAGACAGTCTGGCTCGGGCCTGGGCAGGGGGCATGAATCCGCGCAGTTTCCTGGACCATAACGACGCCCACAGCTTTTTCCAAAAGCTGGGCGACTCGGTGCTGACCGGCCCCACACTGACCAACGTCAACGACTTCCGGGCTATTCTGGTGGCTGTGTGATTCAGGGGGTTTGGTAGAGCCACTGCTTGATAACGGCGATACGAACACACCGGTTTTCAGGCATCGCCAGTTGTGGCGATGCCTGGGCTCATTCCATGCCAACGACAAGGCGCTTGCCAAGCGCAGACGCCGTGCGTTCGAGTTGTTTGAGCGTTGGGTTGGCGCGTGGGCTCTCCAGTTTTTGGGCGGCCGCCCACGATGTGCCCAGTGCTCGGGCCAGCTCTGCCAATGTGTGCCCTTGCGCCTGTCGCGCAGTGCGCACGGCCATGGCTGCCTGGATGGCGGCAGACGGCGCTACCCACTCGCCACCTTCGATGGGGCCAGCCGTGGGCAGCGCATCGCCAGACTCAATGCGTTCTTCCAGACAAAGGGTCAACACATCAGCGGCGTGAAATAGCGCCTCTTCGCGCGTGCCCCCTTCAGTGATGGCCTCGGGTAAGTCTGGAAAAGTAACGGTAAATCCGCCTTCTGCTTGTGGTGCCAGCACAGCGGCATAACGAACGATGCTCATTTGAGTTTCACTCCTGACTGTTTTTCAATACTTTTCAACGTACCCAGTTTGACATCGGCTGTGCCATGCACTGGCACAGTCACTTTACACGTACCGTTGCCAAGAATGTGATGGCTGCCGGTTACCCGTAGCTCGACAAACCCCTGGGTAAGCAATAGTTTGATGATTTGTTTGCCGTTCATGGAGACAATTTTATACTTTAAAAAATATATTTGTCATCATTCACGTGGCATCGTCTATGTTAGATTTGGCGATGTGTTTTTTGTGGGTCATGCCGCATGTTCATTTTTGTGGGCCTGCCGCATTGGTTTTTTGAGTCCATGCCGAGTTGGCCTGAGAAGAGATTTTTCGAAACCCATGGCGAACGCACTATTTGATCGATCTAGGGCAACAAGACTAACTGATTGATACATAAATAACGACACCATAAGACGCCTGTAATAGCTGTTCAGCTTGTGTAAAGCAGGAACAGTTTTATGAACACGACGGTTTTCAGGCGTCGCCAGTTGACCGGTTGACCTTGCTGCTGCGACTGCAACAAGGCTGCCCGTGAAATTGGCAGCATCCAAATCGCCAGATGGCGCAAGCCATGAACCCAGATAGTGCCTCTTCGCATGCGCCCCCTTCCGTGATGGCAATCTGTGGCTTGAACTTGACCTTGTAAGGCGTATTCCTGACACATTTCGCGTTGTCGGAAGGAAATTTTGCCATGTCAGTCGTTCACGAAGTCGCCACCATCACCTCGAAAGGGCAGATCACTTTGCCCAAAACTATTCCCCAAGCACTTGGCGTCGGCCGACCTGAGTGAAGAAATCCATGGTGATGTAGCGCTGTGATTCAGCGCCGTGGTTGGACTTTGCTGTTCCACGATTGCCTGATCGAACAACTCCAGCAGCTGCAAGCTGCCTCGCAACCGGCGCAGGCCCCAGATCGGGCGAAGGTTTCGGTTGTTTTTCCGGTTTGATTCCAAATCCAAGATCATCATCTTTGCCTGGGTCAATGACGAAAACACGTTGAGGTCATCCGGCAGCAAGAGCGTTCTCTGTAGCTGCCGTTTCACTGCGCTGTCACATTGAGCCCATACGATTCTTTTGGCTCGATTTTCAGCAATCCCAATTTCTAAATGCAATGAAAACATTCCTATCGATTCGTCAACAAGGCATCGCGGTGGCTGTCACAGCACTTATGGGCTTGAGCGCGTGTGGCGGTGGCAGCAATACCACCCAACAAACAGGCGTGTTGCTTGACTCCGCGGTCAGCGGTGTGTCTTATACCGGCTCGCTGGGCTCTGAAGGCACCACGGGAGACGGTGGCACATTCAAATATTACCCTGGCGAAAAAGTTACTTTTAAAATTGGTGGCCTGACCCTTGGCAGCGCCAATGGCCAAGCCATACTGACCCCTGTGGAGCTGGGTGGCACACCCGGGGTGCTGGGCGCGCAGGCCAAGCGCATTTTGCGTGCCTTGCAAACGCTCGACAGCGACGACGCCCCTGAAAATGGCATCACCATCACGCCTGCCATGCGCACTGCGCTCAAACAAGTTGTCAGCCTCGCAAGCACCACCGATACCGACTTGCTCAGTGCTTTGCAGCAAGCCCGCCCGGGCGTGACACTGAAAGCCGAAGACGAGGCCCTGCAACATTTTGCCGACACCCTGCTGCGCAACAAGCTCACGCTGACCCCGGCAACACCTGCCAACGGCAGCGCGGTAACCCTGACGTTGATGCACAGCAATGACACCCATTCGCGTATTCAAAGTTTTACCGACACCTTGCTGCAAGGTGGTGTGGCACGGCGTAAGACTTTGATTGACAAAACGCGCGCTGAAATTGATGTCGGCCAAAGCTGCAAGAACCAGTTGCTGCTGGACGCGGGCGACTTCTCTCAGGGCACTGTGTTTTACAACGCCTGGGAGGGCAGTGAGTCGGTCATGGCGATGAACGACATGGGTTATGACGCAGCCACGCTGGGCAACCACGAATTTGACTTGGGTCCAGCCAAACTGGCGCGTGCGCTCAAGGGTGAAAACGTCACGATTGCAGGTACGTCATACCCCACAGAAAGACCGGCTTTTGCCATGCTGGCGACCAATGTCGATGCCAGCACTGAGCCGGCACTGAAAGGCCTGCTGCACAAGTTCAAAATCATTGAGCGTTGCGGTCAAACTTATGGCTTGATTGGCGTTGTAACTGAAGATGTGCCATTGATTGCCAGCCCGGGTGCCAACCTGAAATTTCTTGACTATGTCAGCAGCGTCAACAACACGGCTGCGTTGCTCAAGGCGCAAGGTGTCAACAAAATCATCGTGCTGTCGCACTACGGTTATGAGGTCGACATCACCAAGGCCAAAGCGCTCTCAGGGGTTGACATCATCGTCAGCGGCCATGATCACAAGCTGCTGGGCAGTGCGCAATACATCAACACGAAAACCAGCGATGCCACGCTCGCCACACCTTACGTCGGCCAGGGCAGCCTGAGCGCAGGAGCCTACCCAACCCAACTCACCAACCTGGAAGGTGACCCCTTGCCGGTCGTGTCGTCGTCTGAATGGGGGCGTTGGCTTGGTCGCCTGGAAGTTGGTTTTGATGCCGCTGGCAAGGTGCTCACAAGTGCCAACAAATCGATGTTTGTTGATGGTCGCAGCGTGGCCGAAGACGCAGCCTTGAAAGCCAAGGTCGACCAGTATTACGCACCAGTTCAAGCCTTCAGCAGTGTTTTGGTGGGGCAAAGCGCCATGGCCTTCGCTGCCGATCGCGGCACCCTGACACCTTCTTTTGCGGCTGGGCTGCGCACGGGTGAGACCCCAATGGGCAATTTGGTCACTGATTTGATGCAGACCGCAGCCCAAACCAGCGACAACGCGGTGGCGGCCTTCAGCAACGGCGGCGGCTTGCGGGCTGCCATTGCGCAAGGTGATGTGACCTTTGGCCAAGCACTGTCGGTGTTGCCGTTTGGCAATACCCTGTTTGTGATGGATTTGACCGGCCAGGATGTGATTGACCTGATGGAAGCCAGTGTTAGCAAACTTGGTGGCGGTGGCTTTTTGCAGCACTCAAAGGACTTGCGAATCAGCTACTGCGCGGACGCCATCCTTTGCGCCAATCCACTTAAAACCGGTGGGCGGGTGACGACCATTCACATTGCGGGCGCAGCGGTGGAGCGCACCAAAACCTACCGGTTGGCCACCAACAACTTCACCGCTGCTGGGGGTGACGGCTACGACGTGCTGAAAAACGCTTGCCTGCGCAGCGGCAACTACTGCCGCGACACTGGCATTGTGATGCTGGACTTGCTGGTGACGCAGCTCAAAACAGGCACCCCACTGTCAGCACAGCTTGATGGTCGCATCACGCGTCAGTAAAACTTGGCAAAACCGCACGGGAAACACAGGCACACCGCGTGCGTTTCCGGGCGACTATGATTCAGCGATGAAATTTATCATCAGAAGCTTTTTCAGAACCCTGCGCATCGTGCTCGGCCCTTTCATGCAGGTGTGGGAATTTGTGACCCGGCCCAAGGGCGTGGTGCGCCCGCCCGAAATACAGCAGACGGTTAACCAACAGTGCCAGAGCCTGGTGCTGTACCAGTTCACCACCTGCCCGTTTTGCATCAAGGTGCGCCAGGAAATGCGGCGCCTGTCCCTGCCAATTGAGCGCCGTGACGCGCAACACCACCAGCAAAACCGGGACGACCTGCTCAAGGGGGCCGGCACCGTCAAGGTGCCCTGCCTCAAGATCACCGACGCGACTGGTCAAAACCAATGGCTGTTCGAGTCCGGGGCCATCATCAGCTACCTTCAGGGGCGCTTCACGGTGGTTTGAGCCCGAGGGGTGCGCACCGTGGGTGGTATCAGTTGCCCAGCAGCGGCCTGATCCGGTTCATGATCTCGTTGACCAGATTTGACAGGGGGTCTTGTTGCGGCTCTGGCTCGGGTGGCGGCGGTGGTTTGGGGCGTGGAATGTCGAATTCGACTTTTGCGTCCAGCCAGCGGTTGCGAAACGCCTGCTGAAACACTTCACCCACCATGGGCAAGGCGCTGCGCGCGCCCTGGCCCCAGGAGCCCATGGTGACGCTGTTGTCGTTAAAACCGACGCGGGCACCGGCCACCAGTTGCGGGTTCATCATGATGAACCAGCCGTCGGTGTTGTCCTGGGTGGTGCCGGTTTTGCCAGCCACGTCGGCCTGAATGCCGTAGCGGTATCGAATGGCCGCCCCCGTGCCTTCGTCAATCACACCGCGCATCACGTTCACCAAAGTCAGCGCCTGTGCGCGCGGCATGGCCGGCGTACGTTCGGCAACAGAAGCAAACTGTTCCAGCAGCTGGCCATTGCGGTCTTCCACACGCAGCACCAGCTGCGGCGCATAGTAGCTGCCGCCGTTCGCCAGGGTGCCGTAGGCGGTGACCATCTCGATCAGTGTGACCGGGCTGGTGCCCAGTGCCAGCGAGGGCACCAGGTCCAGCTTGCTCTGGCGCACGCCCATGGCTTGGGCTAACGCGCCAACGCGCTTGGGCCCCACTTTTTGCATCAATTGGGCGGTGATGGTGTTTTTGGAATACACCAGGCCGTTGCGCAGGCTGGTGGGCTGGTAGCTGGGCGCCGTCGCATCACTGGGGGTCCACACCTCACTGCCCGGCGACGAGATGGCCACCGGCTGGTCCATGAAGGTATCCGACGGGTTCATGCCTTGCATGAAGGCGGCGCCATACACAAAAGGCTTGAAGGTCGAGCCGGGCTGGCGCCGCGCCTGACTCACATGGTCAAACTGCTCCTGGGCAAAGTTACGGCTGCCAACCCAGGCCCGTACCGCGCCATCGCGTGGGTCCAAGGCCAGAAAGCCGGCTTGCAGCACGGCGGGTTCCTGCCCGGCCTTGCGCCGACCGTCGGCCAGCGTTTGCAGGTGAGTCAATTGCCGCGCCACCGCCTGGTTGGCCGCTTTTTGGAGTCGGGCATCCAGGGTGGTGTAGATTTTCAGGCCGTCGGCCTGCAGGTCGTAATCACGGCGGTCAGCCCAGTCGATCAGCCACTTGCGCAGATGCTGGGCCACGTGGGGTGCCGGCCCCGGGGCCTCGATCTGGCGCGCAAAATCAAGTCGGAGCGATCGCTTGGACAAGGCATTGACGCGGGCCGGGTCCAGGCTGCCGTTTTTGGCCATTTGCGCCAGCACCAGGTTGCGGCGCTGCTTGGCGCGTTCGGGGTTTTGTACCGGGTTGTAATAACTGGTGCCCTTGAGCATGCCGATCAGGGTGGCGCTTTGCAGCACGTCAAGCTGGTCGGCCGTGGTGTCAAAGTAGGTGCGCGCCGCCATCTCGATGCCGAAGGCGTTGTAGAGAAAAGGCACGGTGTTGAGGTAGGTTTCCAGGATTTCGCGCTTGGAATACACGGCCTCGATTTTTAACGCCGTGATGGCTTCCTTGAGCTTGCGTGTCAGGGTGGCGGCGCGGCCGATCTCTTCGGGGAACAGGTTGCGCGCCAGCTGCTGGGTCAGGGTCGAGCCACCTTGTAAATCGCCCGACAAGGTGCTGAGCGCGGCACCGGCCAGGCGCCGCAAGTCAATGCCATGGTGCTCGTAAAAGCGGTGGTCTTCGGTGGCGATCAGGGCGTTCACCACGTTGGGCGAAATCTGCTCCAGTGTGACCCATTGGCGATTGATGCGCTTGTATTCGGCCAGCACGCTGCCGTTCAGGGCCAGCAGCACCGACGGCGCTTCGGATTTGGCGCGGCGCAGGTCGCCAATGCCAGGTGTGAACGGGATCAGCAGCAGTACGTAAAGCAGCGCCAGCGCAGGCAGCACCAGGGCTGCCCGCAAGGGGTATTGCCTGGCAGCGGCCTTGAGGCGTTGGAATTGCGCCAGGGTGAAGGCGATGGCGGGTTGGAGGCCTGGGATCATGCGTGGAGTTTATTCTGATGTACCTTCGGGCTTTCGAGGCCTTTGCGCGCTGCCTTTAAACTGCATGCATAGCCAATACTTACCTGGAGTTTTTATGCCTCACCGTACCGCCACCCTGTTTGACCCCGTGCACGTTGGGGAACTGGCGCTGGCCAACCGCATCGTGATGGCCCCGCTGACGCGCAACCGTGCCCCCGATGCCACCCCCAACGCCCTTATGGCGCAGTACTACACCCAGCGCGCCAGCGCCGGGCTCATCATCACCGAGGCCACGGCCATCAGCCAGCAAGGCCAGGGCTACGCCGACGTGCCCGGTTTGTATGCCGAGGAACAGGTCGAGGCCTGGAAAGACGTGACGCGCAGCGTACACGCGGCCGGCGGCAAAATCGTTTGCCAGCTTTGGCATGTGGGCCGTGTCTCGCACACCAGCTTGCAGCCCCATGGCGGCGCGCCGGTGGCACCATCTGCCATCACCGCCAAGACCAAAACCGTGCTGCTCAAAGACGGCGTACCGGTGTTTGTCGACACCTCGGAGCCGCGCGCGCTGCAGGCCTATGAGCTGCCCGACATTGTGCATACCTACGTGGCGGCCGCGCGTAATGCGGTGCACACCGCCGGTTTTGACGGCGTCGAAATCCACGCCGCCAACGGCTACCTGCTGGACCAGTTCCTTAAAAGTGGTTCCAACCAACGCCGCGACGACTTTGGCGGCAGCGTAGAAAACCGTGCGCGTTTTCTGCTGGAAGTGGTGCAGGCCGTGACCGGTGCCGTGGGCGGCGGCCGCGTCGGCATCCGCCTGTCGCCGGTGACACCAGCCAACGATGCCTTTGACCCCGACCCGCAGCCGTTGTTTGACTACGTGGTGCGCGAGCTGGCCGGGTTTGGCTTAGCCTATGTCCACGTCATTGAAGGCGCCACCGGTGGCCCGCGCGTGTTGCCTGATCGTTCGTTTGACTACATCGGCCTGCGCCGTGCCTACCGGGCTGCCGCTGGCAAAGGGGCCTGGATGGTCAACAACGGTCTCGACAAGGATCTGGCGCAACAAGTCATTGGTGGTGGCGCTGATCTGGTGGCATTTGGCCGGCCTTTTATTGGCAACCCGGACCTGGTCGAGCGCCTGCGCAAGGGCAAGCCCTTGGTTGAGAGTGACCGCACCACCTGGTACGGCGGTGGTGCCAAAGGCTACACCGACTACCCCACGCTCAAAACCGCTTGAGTCCAGGCCGTTTTAATCAACTGCGAAGCGGGCGGTCAGCACATGCGACTGGCCCGGTGCCAGGGTAACCTGGTCCGGCCCGGCGTTGCAGGTTTCCACGCACAGCATCTGCTGGTAGGCGCCTGCGGCCATGTCGGCAAAAACTTTGTCGCGCCAGGGGTTCCACACCACGCTGGAACTGCTGCCGCTTTTGCTGACCCGAATGGCGCGCTGTTGCACCCGGTCCTGGATCACGCAGTCGGCCGTGGTGTTGACGTAAATACGGTCGGTCTCGCCAGTAAATTCAACCGCGCCAGATTGCCTGGACTGGGCAAAGTTTTGCACCTTGTCGAGGTAGTCGCAGCCGTCGAGCCCCTGCACCGCGGTTTGATGGATGTCTGCCACGCAAAAATAGGTGTGCAGCGCATCGGTCAGGGTAATGGGCTGGTCGCCGGTGTTGTGACTGATGAGATTCATGCTCAACGTGGCACCCACGGTGAGCAGCAGTTCCAGGTCAAAGGCATGGTCCCACAGCGCGCGGGTGTCGGCGTCGTCCTGCAGGCCGAGGCGCAGCACCACCTGCCCGGTCGCATCCAGTGATGCTGCGCGTACCTGCCACAACCGGGTGCGCACAAAGCCATGCGCAGGCAGGCCCTCACGCGCGCCAAACCAGGGCCAGCACACCGGCACACCACCGCGCACCGGCTCACCCGGCGCAAACACGGCCGCTTGTGACAGCCAGATGACCGGCGTTGCCCCGGCTGGTTGCCAAGCCAGCAGATGCGCACCCTGCAGTGCCACGCGTGCGCTGGCCAGAGGTGTCTGAATTTCGGCCACAGGTAAATCGCCGCTGCCATTGACAAAATGCAGCGCGCCAGGCAGGCCGAAGTGGCGGTTGAGCGTGTCGATGTCTTGGTTCAAAATGAAATCTCCTGCGGTGTTGGTTGGTGATTGTCTCCGCGTGGTGGATCTAAATGATCTTGCGGTGCAAGGTGCTTGCCACGGCCTCGGCAGTGCCGCCATTGACCACTTTCAGGTACCGCTGCAGCTTCAAGAATTGTGATGCGTGTACTGAGCGCACCCCTGACTGGCAATAAACAATCACTTGCCTGCCTCTGTCCGGCACAAGCTTGGCGTAGTTTTTCCCAAACTTATCCATGGGAAGGTTCAAGGCACCGTCGACGTGACCCAACGCAAATTCGCTGGGCGTTCGAACGTCGATGATCAAAGCGTTATCGTCATAGGCTGGCGCCTGCGGCGCAGCTTTGTTGGGGAAAAACTTGCTTAGCCAAGTCATGGGGAGTTTGAAAATTGGATGGATGTAACAAGACCTGATGATGGCAAGAAGTCGTAGGACCGCCGAGGCTTTTTAAGGGGGTACAGAAGCTTGATCTAAAGAATTTTTTCACGTTCCATGAATTCAGTCATTTGCGCCCGATCAGGCAAGCCGTCGCAATCGCCGGGGAATTGCAACACTCTTGCACCGATGGCGTTGCCACGCTGGGCCGCCTCATGCAGCGACATGCCCTCCAGCAGGGCACTGATCACGCCGACCGCAAAGCCGTCCCCCGCGCCCACGGTGTCGACGATTTTTGACACCGTTACGCCGGGGACGGTCGCGCAGCCGTCTTGGCTGGCGACATATGCGCCGTCAGCCCCCAGTTTGATGACCACCTGGGATGCCCCTTGCGCCAGATAAAAATCAGCGATGCCTTGTGCTGTTTTTTCACCGGTTAACAGTTGTCCCTCGGCCAGACCAGGCAACACCAGATCCGAACACGCTGCCAGACGGTTCATACACGCAACCATCTCCTTTTGCGAAGCCCACAAGCGCGGCCTCAGGTTCGGATCGAAAGAAACGCTTCTTTTTTCAAGGCGTGCCTGGATGGCCATTTCTGTCACCAGTTCATTGACGCCGCTGGCCAATGCCGCGCTGATGCCCGTGAGGTGGAGGTGCCGTGAGGTTGCGCAATAAGCTGTCGGGTTGTCTGCCGCGCACAAATGGCTGGCGGCTGAATTGCTGCGAAAGTACTCAATGCGCGGGTCACAACCGTCCAATTCGCGCGACTTCAGCATGAACCCTGTCGGATGCTCAAGATCAATGCGCACGTGACTTCGGTCAATGCCTTGCGCGTCCATGAAATCAAGCAGGTGTTCGCCAAAGCTGTCAGCACCCACACGGCTGACGTAGCCGACGCGCAAACCCAGTCGACTCAGACCGACAGCCACGTTGAGTTCGGCGCCGGCCGTCGCCCGGCTAAAGTCATGCACCTGCGACAGCGCGCCGGCTTGTTTGGCCATGAACAAGGCCATGGCCTCGCCCACTGTCACGACATCGAGAACGGTGGCCGTTTTCAAGAAGCGTTCCCCGAGGGTCCGCCAAAGTCGAGTAGCACTTTACAACTCTCTCGTGGCGCGCTCTCGGCCAGGTGAAATGCGCTGGCAACGTCGTGAAAGTCAACTTTGTGCGTGATGATGTGGCTCAGGTCGACCAGCCCCCGCTCGATCCAGTCGATAACCGTTGGGAACATCGCGCAATTCAGGCGCGACGCATACAAGGACAGTTCCTTTTTTGTCAGTTCCTGCTGCGCGATGGCTGACGGTGTGGCGGAAAAGCCCAGGATGCCGATTCGTCCGGCAGGCGCTGCAATGCGCACCGCTTCCTCAAGAATTGAGGGGTGGCACACAGCGTCATAGATCAGCGTCGGCCCCCCTTCCACGCCGCGTTGTGTCAGGGCCTCGGGAAGTGTTTCACGGGAGGTATTGATAATTTCGTCCTGCGTTGCACCACAGGCCAGCGCCAGTGCCAGGCGTTCGTCCAGATGGTCGGTGATGAAGGCCTTGATGCCATAAACACGCTTGAGAACCTGCAGCAAATTGAGCCCCACCGGACCTGCGCCGTAGATTAGGGCAATGTCACTAGGGAACACCCCGGTTCGTGAGGTGACATTGGCGGCCACCGCAAACGGCTCAATGATGGAGGCGCTGGCCAATGGCAGGTTCCTTGGAATCACGTAGGCATTTTTGGCAGGGACACAAGCGTACTCGCTAAAGCCGCCGTCGCGGTGCACACCGATGACCTGCAGGCGGCTGCAGACGTTCTGGCGCCCGATGCGGCAGGCGTGGCAGTGGCCGCAACTGATGACCGGGTCAACCACGACCATCTCACCCATGCGGGCGGTATTGACCCCGTCACCGACCGCTTCGATCTGGCCGACAAATTCGTGGCCAATCACGCGCGGGTAAGTGACGAACGGGTTCTTGCCGTGAAAGATGTGCAAGTCTGAGCCGCAGATGCCGACGTAGCGCACGCGCACGCGTACCTCCCCGGTTTGCGGTTCGGGCAGGGGACGCTCGCACAAGGACATGCTGTTGGGTTTATCGACGACGACGCTCAACATAATGAAAATCCTTTAAGGTTTGCAGGGGCGCCTTACCAGTTCCACATGGCGCCATCGTTCAATCGCGCCACCGGCAGGTAGGCGCGTTCGTAGGGGTACCTGGCAGCAAGTTCCTCATTGATGTCGACACCAAGCCCTGGCACGTCATCCATCACGAGGTAGCCGCCTTCGAACCGGTAGTTATGCGGAAACACTTCGTCGGTCAGCGGCGTGTGTGGCATCAGTTCCTGAATGCCGAAGTTGGGTGCCCACAGACCGAAGTTGACGGCCGCTGCCATACACACCGGCGAAAGGTCGGTGGCACCATGAAAGCCTGTGCGCACCTGGTACATGGCGGCAAAGTCGGCAATACGTCGCACATGGGTAATGCCGCCAGCGTGCACGATGGTCGAGCGGATGTAATCAATCAGCTGCTCCTCAATCAACGCCTTGCAGTCCCAGATCGAATTAAAAACCTCGCCCACGGCCAGTGGTGTGGTGGTGTGCTGGCGGATCAGCCGAAAGGCTTCCTGATTCTCGGCGGGGGTGGCATCCTCCAGCCAGAACAACTTGTGGGGCTCAAGTTCCTTGCCAAGGCGTGCTGCTTCGATCGGGGTGAGGCGATGGTGGGCATCGTGCAGTAAATGGGGCTCAAAACCGACGGCCTCGCGTACTTTGCGAAACAGTTCCGGTGTATGGTGCAGGTAAAGCGCCGTGTCCCAGGGTTCCTCCGGGGGAAGCCCTTTTTCTGCCGGCTCGTAGTAGCCTTTGGTCTTGCCGACACCGTAGGTTTTTGCCAAACCCGGCACACCCGATTGAACACGTATGGCCTTGAAACCTTCTTCAATATGTTTTTGTACGGCTTCCACTGACTCACTGTGATCCCGCCCGTTGGCATGCCCGTACACCATCAGGCCATTGCGGCTTTTGCCCCCCAGCAACTGGTAGACCGGCATGCCGGCCAGCTTGCCCTTGATGTCCCACAGCGCCATGTCAATGCCGGCGATGGCCGTCATCGTCACCGGCCCCCGGCGCCAGTACGCACCGCGGTAGAGGTATTGCCAGATGTCTTCGATGTTGCGTGGATCACGCCCGATCAGACAGGGGACCACATGTTCCTCAAGATACGCCTTGACTGCGAGCTCACGTCCATTGAGCGTTGCATCGCCCAATCCGTACAGGCCTTGATCCGTGAAGACCTTGACGGTAATGAAATTTCTGCCAGGGCAGGTCACAATGATTTGGATGCGTTCGATCTTCAAGATGGGTCCTTGGTGGCCGTCAATCGGCAAAGTAGCTTTCAGGGGCTTGTTGTCTTAGCGCCGCCAGATGCTCGCTGATGTGGTTGATATGCATGGCAACGCTGGCGCCAAGGCCTGCCACGTCGCGCGCCGCCATCTGGGACAGCATTTGTTCGTGTTCATGCAGGGCTCGCTCCGCATGACCGCTGACGTGCCCCAGCAAGAGCCAGCGCACGCGGTCAAATTGACGCTTCATGGGTTCCAGCATGGGCCAGACGTGGTCACGCCCGGCAAATTCGAACAGGCGCCGGTGCATGCGTTCGTCGAGTTCAAAAAAACGATCGGTTTCACCGCTGGCGACAGCGTTGCGCTGTTGTTCGACAAGGCGGCCAAACTCGGAAATTTGTTCCGGTGTGATGGTTTGAACCAGATGAACATGGTTCGCGCACTCGAGGGTGCTGCGAACAAATCGCCCCTCTTCAATCAGTGACAAGCGTACTGGCGCCACGATGGTGCCAACCTGCCGGTAAATCATTACCAACTGCTCCTCCGCGAGTTGTGCCATGGCCTCTCTCACGGGTGTTCTGCTGACACTGATGATTGACGCAATGGTGGCCTCAGACAGCGCCGTCCGCGGCGGAATTTTTCCCCGCAGGATGGCTTGCTGCAGGGCATCATGAACCTGGGCCGTGTAAGAGCGCTGCATGTCGAGCTTGAAACCCCCGAGCGCATCGACCAGCACGCTGTCAGGCGCAACGGGGTCGCTTTTGCTTTTACGGGTCGAAGTTCGGGTCAGCATCTTGGTCGGTTGGTTTGAGTCTTGTTGCATGTTACACCATGGTAGTGTGTTAATAAGTAGAGTATTTATGGGGGCAAACCCCGACATGTCGCATGTTTGTTGCCAACTACATCCGTTTTTCGTGAATAACACACCATCGCACCATGGTAGTTACTGAAAAACAGAATGCAGTCGATGGTGAGAGTGGTTGCAGCTTACCTTGAAAGCGGCCGCAACGAATGCGGCGAGGCACTGGTCATCCGCGATCCCGGCTGATTTTGCTGCTGGATGATTGAGCCAATTGGAGGCTCTGGATGTGTTGTACGGCCACAGCAAAACCGTAATGTCGTTAACTTTTAATCAGGAGAAAAAATGTTTCAAATTTGCAAAAAACTGGCCCGCGCCGTCACACTGACGGCCGTCGTCCTGGCCTGCTCCGGCGCGCTGCACGCGGCAGACATCACGCTCAAGCTGGGGCATATTGCCAACGAAGAAAATTCCTGGCACAAGGCTGCCCTCAAATTTGCCGAAGAAGTCAAGACATTGACGAACGGAAAAGTGGAAATCAAAGTCATTTCCCAATGACGCCTTGGGCAAGGAAATGGACAAAGTCGTGAATGGCCCCATGGGTGACGAGATCAAAAAGGAAATCACAGAACGCGCCAAGGTGGTCCCTTTGGCTTATTTTGCACGCGGTCCGCGCAACCTGACCTCAAAAACCCCCGTTAAATCAGTGAGCGACGTGAAGGGTCTGAAGATGCGCGTACCCAACGTGCCGGTATTCATGCAATTCTGGCGTGGCGTGGGTGCCCAACCGACCCCGATGGCGTTTGGTGAAGTCTTTACTTCGCTGTAAACCGGCGTCATTGATGCACAGGAAAATCCGCTGGCCTTGATCAAGTCGGCCAGTTTTTTTGAGGTCCAGAAATATGTGAACCGCACCGAGCATGTGCGCTCATGGATTTACTTGGCCATTGGTGAGAAATCCTTCAACAAACTCAATGCCGAGCAGAAGAAAGCCGTTCAGGAAGCGGCTCAACGCGCCCAGGTTTATGAGCGGACACTGATGCTGGCTGATGAAAAGAAGCTCGAAGCCGAGTTGAAGGCCAAGGGCATGATCTTTGTTGAAACCGACCAGGCCAGCTTTGCCAAAAAGGCGAAAGAAGCAGTTCTGGCTGCGGCCAAGGAAGAAATCAAGCCGACCATCCAGAAGCTCTACGCTGACTAAAACTGGTGTGTCACTTGCCCGAACGGCCTATGGCCTATGGCATGGCGGGCAAGTTGATGCCGTTCTCCATCAACGCAAAGGATTGACATGGTCGGCGCATTGAAAAAACTGGAACAACTGATCAAGTGGGCCATCTTTCTGGTCTTCGCCTTCATGATCGCAGCCGTTGTGATTCAGGTGTTTGGACGCACTTTCATGACGCAACCCCCTATCTGGACCGAAGAGGCTTCCCGCGTCACCTTGCTCTACATCGTGGGTTTGGGTGTGGGCGCCTCGGTCCTCACGGGCGACCTTGTCAATGTTGATCTGGCACTGGTGCTGATGCCCAAGTCAGTGCGCCGAATTTGCGAGCTGACATCGGCGGCGCTGGTTTCGCTTTTTGGCTTCTTTATGGTGCCTGGTGCCTGGGAGTTCACCGTCTCCGGGGCCATGCAAACATCCCCAACGCTTGAGACCCCCATGCAATACATATTTGGCTCCATGTTGTTTTTTGCCGTGCTGCTTGGCACGTTCGGGTTGGTTAAGTTTCTGGACGTTCTTTTTGTCATCCCTGGCAAGGAATTGACTCCTCCAACCCACTGAGGCCTGGCATGGGAATCACTATTCTGTTTGGTACCTTCCTCTTGTGCCTGGTCATCGGTGTGCCCGTGGCCATTTGCCTCGGGGTCTCCTCTGCGGCTTATCTTGTTTTTTACGCGGACATCCCACTCGTGGTGTTCTCGCAAAAAATCTTCTCCGGGGTGGATTCATTTGTCTTGCTGTGTATCCCCGGCTTCATCATGGCAGGCAACCTGATGAATGGTGGTGGTATTACTGACCGCATCATCCGCTTTGCAAGTGCCGGCGTCGGCTGGATCCGGGGTGGCCTGGGCCTGACCAACATCGCAGGCTCCATGCTGTTTGCCGGTATTTCCGGAACGGCCGTTGCTGAAGCGGCATCCATCGGCGCCGTCATGATTCCGGGTATGAAGAAAGAAGGCTACCCGGTCAGCTTTGCCGCAGCCATTACCGCTGCCGCATCCACCGTCGGGCCGATCATTCCGCCCAGTGTGCCCATGATCATTGTTGGCGCACTGAGCGGCGTCTCTGTGGGGCGCATGTTCATGGCGGGCGCCATTCCGGGCATCCTGCTTGGATTGGGCATGATGATCGTCTGTTACATCATCTCAGTGAGAAAAAACTACCCCCGTCAGGCATGGAAAGGCTGGAAGGAACTGTGGCACGCATTCCAGGGCGCCTTCTGGGCTCTGATGTTGACGGCCCTGATCATTGGCGGCTTGCTCAGTGGCGTGGTCACGCCCACTGAAACCGCCATATTGGCCTGCGTTTACGCTTTTGTGATCGGCGTCTACATCTACCAGGGGATCACCCTGCGCGACGTACCAAAAATCATGATTGACAGCGCCATCACGTCCGCGGCGCTTTTGGCGCTGATCGGTATTGCCAATGTGTTTGGCTGGATCATGGCCAACGAGGAGATTCCGCAGACCATCGCCAAGACCATGCTTTCATTCAGCACCAACAAATACGTGATCATTCTACTGATCAACATACTGTTGCTGATTGTCGGCATGTTCATGGAGACCATTGCGGCGCTGATCATCCTGTTCCCGCCCTTGCTGGCTGTAGCAGTGGGTGTGGGCATCGACCCGATTCATTTTGCGACTTTTGCTGTTTTGAACCTGATGATCGGGTTGACCACGCCACCCTTGGGCATTTGTTTGTTTGTCTGTGCCAACATCGCCAAAACGCCACTGTCCTCGGTCATCAAGGAAATTCCTCCCTTTTTGGCCGGAAATATTTTTGTGTTGCTTTTGGTTGCGTTTATTCCGCAGTTGTCGCTCTGGCTGCCCAACCTGCTGTTTGGTGCCAGATAAATGGCAAGCGGCGGTATTTGAACGAGTTGGCTGGTTTACTTATTTTGCGGTGGGCATCACGAACTCGGCACCCTTGCCAATGCTTTCCGGCCAGCGCTGCATGATGGACTTTTGCTTGGTGTAAAAGCGCACGCCTTCCTCGCCGTAGGCGTGCATGTCGCCAAACAGGGAGCGCTTCCAGCCGCCAAAACCATGCCAGGCCATGGGCACCGGAATCGGCACGTTGATGCCGACCATACCCACCTGGATGCGGCGTGAAAATTCGCGCGCCACGTTGCCGTCGCGCGTGAAGCAGGCCACGCCGTTGCCGAACTCGTGGTCGTTGATGAGCTGGATCGAGGTGGCCAGGTCCGGCACGCGTACACAGGCCAACACCGGGCCAAAGATCTCTTCCTTGTAGATGCGCATCCCGGGCGTGACGTGGTCGAACAGCGTGCCGCCCAGCCAGAAGCCTTCGTCACAGCCCTCGCCCGCCGTAGCGCCGTCAAAGCCGCGGCCATCCACCAGCAACTGCGCGCCTTCCTTCACACCCTGCTCGATGTAGCCCGTGATGCGCGCATGCGCCGCCGGGGTGACGATGGGGCCCATTTCGGCTGCCAGGTTGCTGCCGTTGAGCACCTTGAGGGTCTTGGTGCGCTCGATCAGTTTTGGGATCACCTTGTCGGCCACATCGCCCACCAGCACCGCCACCGAGATCGCCATGCAGCGCTCGCCGGCCGAGCCGTAGCCCGCGCCAATCAGCGCGTCCACCACCTGGTCAATGTCGGCATCGGGCATCACCACCATGTGGTTCTTGGCGCCGCCCAGCGCCTGCACGCGTTTGCCGTGGTGGGCGCCGGTCTCGTAGATGTAGTTGGCAATCGGGGTGGAGCCGACGAAGCTCACCGCCTTGACATCCGGGTGCACCAGCAGTGCGTCCACCGCTTCCTTGTCGCCTTGCACCACGTTGAATACGCCGTCCGGCAAACCGGCTTGCTTCAGCAAGTCGGCCATGAACAGGCTGGCGCTGGGGTCGATCGGGCTCGGCTTGAGGATGAAGGTGTTGCCGGCCGCGATGGCCACCGGGAACATCCACATCGGCACCATCACGGGAAAGTTGAACGGCGTGATGCCGGCCACCACGCCCAGCGGCTGGCGCAGCGTCCAGTTGTCGATGCCGGTTGACACCTGGTCGGTGAAATCACCCTTGAGCAGTTGCGGAATGCCGCAGGAAAATTCGACGATGTCAATGCCACGCGCCACCTCGCCCTGGGCGTCGGTGAACACCTTGCCGTGCTCGGCGGTGATCAAGTGGGCGAGTTCGTCCTTGTGCAGATTCAGCAATTCCAGAAACTTGAACAACACGCGGGCGCGCCGGATCGGGGGCGTGTCAGACCACTTGGGAAAGGCAGCTTGCGCGGCGGCAACGGCGGCATTCACGTCTTCCCCATTGCCCAGGCGCACCTGACGCGCCACGGCGCCGGTGGCGGGGTTGTAGACGGCTTGCGTACGCGTGCTGGTGCCGACGGTGCGTGCGCCACCGATGTATTGGGCGATTTCAGTGCTGTTTGTCGAAGTTTGCATGGTGTGTCTCGTAGGTGGAAAGAGCAACAGGCTGGTGTTGTTGGATGGGGGCAGTTTAGGCAGACCTGCCCCAGACAACAAGACCACAGACTTGAATTTATTGTTCAACATGGTGAACAATAGTGCCATGAACGAGCAAAAAATCAATGAACTCTGGAGCCACCTGCATTGGCTCACGGTGCTGGCGCAGCAAGGTAGCTTCACGGCCGCCGCCGCCCGGCTGGGCGTGAGTAAGGCGGCCATGAGCCAGCACATGGCCGAGCTGGAACGCATGGCCGGGGTAGCGCTGGTGCGGCGCACCACGCGCAGCGTGCAGCTGACCGAGGCCGGCCAGCGTCTGGTGGACGATACGCGCGCGCCTTTTGAGCACATCGCGCGCAGCTTTGCCGAAGTGCGCGACCTGGCCGGTGCGCCCCGGGGTTTGCTGCGGGTCACGGCGCCTGTCGCCCTGGCGCGCCAGCAACTGGTGCCCCGGCTGGCCGATTTTCTGCGCGAATACCCGGAGGTGCGGCTGGAGCTGGACATGTCGGACCGCCTGAGCTCCATGACCACGGAAGGCTTCGACCTGGCCATTCGCCACACCGCCGCCCCGCCCGACACCCACGTCGCCTGGACGCTGTGCGCCACGCGCTCGGTACTGGTGGCCAGCCGCAGCTACCTGCGGCGTAGCGGCAGCCCCAACGCGCCGGCGGATCTGATCAACCACAACTGCCTGCATTACCCACGCGCGCATGACGCGCCGGTCTGGACCTTCGAGCCCATCCACCCCGCAACGACCGCGAACCAGCCGGCGGAACGGATCACGGTGCCGGTCACCGGCTCGCTGTCCGCCAATAACAGCGAGGCCCTGCGCGATGCGGCACTCACCGGTCTGGGCATCGCACTGCTGCCCGATTTCAGCGCCCAGGCCAGCCTGCAATCAGGCAAGCTGGTGCAGGTGCTGCCGCAGTGGAAGCCTGTCGGCGCTTTTGCCGAACAACTCTATGCCATCCGGCCCTATTCGCCCCACGTGCCGCGCGCCGTGACGGTCTTTGTGGCGTACTTGCGAGAGGCATTTTCAGGTGGGTTTGGCGAGGGGATTGAGGCGCCATCCGACCGGATAGGGTGAGGTACGGGAGTGACGAACAGGCCGGGAAGAATCGGGCGGTCAACTTGTTGCATCGACCGGTTGAATTCAAGGTTATTCGCCGATTTCCAGCCACGGTCAAGTCAGCGCCCAAGGCAGACGGTCACGACCTTCAAGACCTGTCGTTCGCGGGTTCGACCGAGTAAGCCCGAGCAGTCATTAAGTTTGCGAGATTGGATTTCCCAATTGTCAGCAGCGCAGCGTCAACGGGCGTAGCCCAAAGGCTGCTTTCAGGAAGCCCAATTGCATCGAATGATCGACCGGTCGGCGGTCACTCTTGTCGGTCAGCACCTTGCCAATGCGGGTGGTTGTTGCACAGACTGTGAGAATCCAAAGCTGACAATTGAAAGGAATCAACTATGCTTATCTGGTTAATTAAAACAGGTAAACCCCCGGCTTTGCCGGGGTGACAGCAGGAGTTTGACTTTTACGTAGGTAGGGATGCCCATCGCAGAAACTCGCAATCGTGAGCCGCCAAGCAAACGAAAGGAGAAACTGGATGGACAAGATGGAAAGCCTAAACCACACGAAATGGGACTGCAAGTACCACGTCGTGTTTATACCGAAGAATAGAAGGAAGTTGTTGTATGCCGAATTGCGCAAATATCTCGGGGAGGTATTTCGTAGTCTGGCGTTGCAAAAAGACAGTCGGATAGAAGAGGGACACCTGATGGTGGATCACGTTCATATGATGATCGCGATACCGCCCAAGCACCCGGTGTCGCAGGTGGTAGGGTACATCAAGGGCAAAAGTGCGATCCACTTGGCTCGGGTGTATGCAGAGAGAAAGAGAAACTTTACAGGCCAAAGCTTCTGGGCACGAGGCTACTTTGTCTCGACCGTAGGGCGAGACGAGGAAATGATCCGAAACTACATCCGGCACCAAGAGCAGGAGGATGAAAGGTTGGATCAGCTTGGGCTGTGGAGGTAAGCGCCACCGAATAGGTGGCAAAAAGAGTTGGGGCCGCGTTAGCGACCCCGTTTTGCCGCTTTGAGCGGCTCAAAATTTGAAAGCCCCCGGCTTTGCCGGGGGATGGTTACTCGAAACTACCAGATCGTCGTTTGCATTTTGGGCCATTTGTAATGAGTAAAAACTTTTTCGTCCGTCTTAAGGACTACTACGAGAGCGTAGGCGCAGTTCTGCGAGGCGAAGCTTCGGCTGCAACCATCTTTCCTAATACATCCGACATTGGAATGTCGCGGGAAAAAGTTTACGTAGAGTTTTTGCGAACGCACGCGCCAGCAAGATGCAATGTTTTCTTAGGCGGGTTTATTTTCGACATGGCCGGAAATGAATCGCGGCAGTTGGATGTTATCGTTACGAACGACACCACCCCACGATTCGACCTTCACAATAAAGACGGAAATGGGAAATCTTTTTCACCTGTTGAGGGCACTTTAGGTGTCGTTTCGGTCCAATCAAGTTTGGACCAACGCGAGTTGGAAGATGCGTTATTGGGAATAGCGTCGATTCCAGTCACGTCCGGCCTAAATGAACGGCTCGTAGCTGGCATTGATGTTCCTGACTATAACGATTGGCCTCTGAAAATAGTTTATGCATCAAATGGAATCTCAGCGAAGAAGTTATTGATGCATTTGTTCGCTTTTTATCACCTACGTCCCGAAATTCCATTCCATCGACGTCCCAACATAATTCATGTGGCGGGAAAATACGTTCTGTTGCGAACCGTTAAAAGTATGTCCGACGTGGCATCGGAATACTATGGCACACCCTCAAAGCTACAAATAGGTAATTACAACTTGATCACGGTAGGTGCTGACTTGCAGGGCATTCAGTGGGCAATACAAGGACTTCAGGAGAAAGCGCTAGCCTCCTCCTTTATTATTTTCAGTTATGGTGAAATGATAAATAAAATCAATGCGCTTTTGCCCATGCCTCCACAATCCGATGGCAAACATTTTCAGGCTGAGGATTTTCCTGAGGCTATCGAAATCATTAGGAAAGCAGCCGAAAAGTTGGGACGAGAGCAAGTAGGGGCGCTGCCAAAACAAAAGGACTAAAGTGATCAAGCCAACCTCGCCATATGACGCGACCCTGGTTAAATCGTCGCCATATTTCAGTTGCCCAACCTGCGGATGTCGACGTCTAGTATGGAGAGGGCAGTTCGGCAGACTCAATGTCTGCAGCCAGTCTTTAAGAGTCGGCGGCGCCAAAAATGAGCCTTTTCTCGCTGGCGGACGGGTCCAGACTGGTTGCAGCCGGTAAGATTTGGCGTACGAATGTCGGCGGGTGCCGAAACCAGACATTCAGGGTTTGTTCCCTGACCGAGCGATGCAGCACTTGCCGCCATGTACCAAAAAGCAGCACCATTTCGTGCCGAATACCTAGGCCTGCATGATGAAGACACCTTACGTCCCCCATCTCTTCGGCGAAGCAGCTCAGGCGAAATTGAAGTCGAGGCTTGGCTGGCTGACCGCTGGAGTGGCTTCCTCGATTGCCTGGCCTCAAGAGGACGTCTGGGTGCTGTACGACAGCCATGAGTACGTGCTCCGAGGCACCAAGGGTGGGGAGGACAAGCGCCCGCCGTGCATCTCGACGCCTTGTGCTCGCGGCGAAATGGACGCCGCGATGACGCGCGTCTACCTGTTCGCTTCGGTTCTCGGGTGGTTCAAGGGCGGGCACGTAGACGTGACCGGCCGCATTTGGGGTAGCGGGCCCGTACTCTATGGCTCTCGCGATACGTTCACCACCACGCTCGATGGCAGCAAATACTTCAATTGCAACTACATGCCAATCATCGAGGATGACCAGGTCCGCAAGGCGCTGGCGTTCCTGCGAGAAGGCCGGCGGCTTAGGTACGTCCATGAGCCATATTCGTTCCTGAGCTTCTTCAAAGTGGTTGAGTCGCAGTTCAGCTCCAAGGATCGTGTGGTGTGGATTCAGGCCAATCTTGACCAACTAGATGGCGAGGCGGGCAAACGAGTGGCCGAGCTTCGCGCGCAGGGCGTTGATGTCGGCAAGCACCTCTTCGATTCAGGGCGTTGCGCCGTGGCGCATGCCAGTCTCGGCGGCGCAATTGTTGACCCAGACATCCCCGCTGACCGCCGGCGCATCGCCGACGACCTCGACGTGATGGCCGGGCTTGCGTCCCGCTATCTCAAGGTCGAGGCGGGTGTACCCGACGACATGGAGCTTTACGAGAACCGTGACCGCACGGTACCGTGGCATGCATTACTTCCGGCGGGGACACTTGAGGCCTTGCAAGTGGGCGGGACGGTGAGCGACGTGGCGGCGTTGGGTAAACTGCAGGACAACAGGGTCTCCGTGCGTCTTTGGCCGCACGACGCGCCGGACTGCATGCGGAACATGCGCCTGGCCGCGGAGGGCTACGCGCCGGGCGTGGTGACGTTCCTGATCGTCAATGAGCGAGAGACTGTGTTCCTGCGCTTCGCCTTGGACATGGCCAATGGGCGAGTGCACACGATGCTGGAGGACGGAGGGGTCACCGACCAGTTCGGCGAGGTGACGGAGGCGGACATCGAGCACTACACGCGCTACTTCCACAGCGCCGTTGGAAATGGGCTGGTCGAGCTGTGCATCGATGGCTTCGACCCGGTCCCGTGTGAAATCGTCATTCCGGTCAACATCATCCCGCAGGCGCCAGAGAAGATGGTCGCGTTGGCGTTGGAGCAGTTTCGGAAGATTAAGGCTGGTGCCGCAGCGGGCTCTGAGCAACAGCAGCCTGCCGAGTGAGGGCCATGCATGTACGAGCAGCCAAAGACATTTGACGACGCGAAGAAGTTGGTGGCCAGCCCCGCCGGCGTCGAGTTCGAAAAGTACCCGCTCAAGTTCGTCACGCCTGCGTACTTTGGTGCGCGGCCGCAGCCTGGAACGCCGGCTACGGTCAACAGCGGGTCAGCATCGCTGTTGCGTTTTAATGGCCAACCGTTTGCTCTGACCTGTTGGCATGTGCTCGAGGGCTACCGCCAGCGCTTGGCCGAAGGCCCGTGCATTTTCCAGCTTGGCGACTGCGAACTTGACCCGTTGACGCAGCTGAAAGCGGAGGATAAGGGCCTGGACTACGCCCTCATTGGGGTCACCGATGGCCAGATTAAAGAAATCGCCAAGCCAAGAGGTCCGTTTGACGGCACGTTCTTCTGCGACCTCGCGCAGTGGCCGCGTGGCGAAGTGAAAGAGGGCGACTACGTTGCGTTTGGCGGCTTCCCTGGTGAGCTACGCCAGGCTGTGTCCTTCGACAAACTTTCCTTCGGCAGCTACAGCAGCGGTGCGTCGCGGGTCACCTCGGCCCGCGACGACTATCTCGTCTGCCAGTTCGAACCTGAGCATTGGATTTCCCACGGCCTCGAACCAGAGCCCAGCACCATTCGCGGCATGAGCGGGGGGCCGGTGTTTGCCATTCGTCACAGCGACACGGGCATCATGACCTACGACTTCGTGGGCCACATCACAGAGTTCCATGAGGACTTCAAACTGCTGTACGTCCGATTGGCCCGAGCCCTACCAATCTGAACTGAAGAAGCTGACGCATGCCAATGCTCGCGTTCCTGCCTTGGCTGTCGGTCCCGACAGACGCTGCTTTGCGGCAGGGCCAACGACTGCTTGTAGCCGCTTAGCGTGGGTACGACAGCTGGCCGCCAGAATCGGACGTTTGTGAGTTGTAAAGAATTCAAATCTGGCACTTAAGGAAGGCCCTCGCCGCACGCTGCCATCATGCGAGGCTGGGCGTCGTGCTAGCTACTTGGGTGCCGCAGGCCTGAGTGGAGCGATCGGACTTTACTCGAACGCCTGATCGCGCTTTCTGTGGTCCGCGGCTTCGTGGTCGCGCTGGCGGTCAACAGAGGCGGCAAAAGCTGGTGCGTGCGCGTTGGCCCAATCGGCGATCTCCGCCTTTGAATGCTGTTTGAGGACTTCAATCAACGGCATCCGCTTTGCGAGAATATCGGCAAGCGAGCCGCTCCAGCCGTCTGGCCTGAAGCGCTGAAGGAAGGTATCCAAGACTCGTACGGGCTCAGGCGCAACTTCGATGAGCCGCGCGGCCGCAGACGACCAGCCTTTCGCATGATCTTCATCGCCTGCGTTCGAAAAGCGCATCACCCGCGCAAGAAGTTCGTGGCGCGTTTCGGGCTTCGAGAATGACGGTAGAGAAGGACTTGGTGAGCGCAGCAATAATTTCGCCAAAATTCGACGCATGAACCTTCCAGCTTTGGATCGGACCCTGAAAATTGATCCTTGCGGGTCACGCCACCGCTGGCTGATCAAGTTCGGCAAAGTTGCTGATTTTGACTGCACCGTCCGGGAAGCGTGCAACGACTTCCAATTGACCTCCCATGGCTTCAATATGACTGCGCAAAGTAGACAAATACATATCGGTTCGTTTTTCCATTTTGGCAATGGATGGTTGTTGAACATGCAGCACGTCTGCCAGCATTTTTTGAGAAAGTCCACGTGCTTGGCGCAGTTCGTTTAATGGCATTTCAGCCAACATCGCTTTCGCACTGGCGGCAGAGCGTGCTTGTGCCTGTGGTGTCATGCGAGCGCGTAGCTCACTAAATTTATTAGCCATCGATCAGTCCTTCCTTTCGAAGTTGCTCAATATGTTGGTCGTAGAGTTGATCAGCGACAGGAATGTGGATGTCGTACCAGCGATCGTCTCCAGTTTTGTCACCGCCGATCAGCAAAATCGCCGAGCGACGTGGATCAAAGGCGTAAAGCGTGCGCAACGGTTTTCCACCCTGCTGTGTACGAAGCTCTCGCATATGCTTGTGTCTTGAGCCATTGATGCCACTGCTGTGTGGAAAGCCAAGTCCTGGTCCGCGAGCCTCCAGAAGGCGCACGCTTGAATCAAGCGCTTCCTGTTCATCCTCGGACAAGTTCATCCACCAGTCACCAAACTCATCTGTATATTCAACATTCCAAGTCATTTGTGGACTATAGCGAGCCACTTACATTCCGTCAATGGAATATTTTGAGACTTGGCCAAAGAAAAAATCTCCTGTAGATTGAATAGCCGGTTTGGATTAGGCATTTCGGTGAGCTGGCTGACCGCAATGGTCTTAACTTGCCACACAGGCAATCAAGTCATATGGCTGCTCCTGGTCGCTATGGAGAGCTTTGCATAGCGATCACTATGTGCAGGTCGTAACTATATGCAGATGGCCCGGCGCGGATAGCGCCGGCCCCACGACGGCCTGGGGATCGGGGCCGGCAAAGTCTGCGCATAGTTACAGCGTTTG